>CALWEP010000127.1 GCA_944377325.1 uncultured Lachnospiraceae bacterium | reverse complement strand
TTCAGATATAGCGACAGCTATGTCTATTTCAGCATGTCTATTTTTCACTTTTTAGATAATATTTACTTTTCAAAGTTCAACGCCTGCGCCTGCTGGCTGTGATCACTCAGGATTCCGAGAGATCATTTCACTGATTAAAGTTTCCTGCGCGGAAACCGTTATCTCAAGGTTTCCGTTGCGGCAGCGAAGCTTATCGATCAATTCTTTTTCTTTTGCTTCTGTTTTCAGCGTAAGATTATAAGTAAGACGGAACAGGCTTCCCATATTTGTGGTTTTTACCATTGTCAGCTCATGGGAAGACGCATAATCTTTCAAAATGGATTCAAACACATCTGTGTAATCCAGATCCTCCGGGATCGTAATATGCAGAGTTCTGTACCGTGCGGATTTCCTTTTCGATCCGAAATCCCAGGTGTTGTACAGAGCGCTGACCGAGCCGAGCAGAGCCGCACAGAGAAATCCGTAGCCCAGATACCCCATTCCCATGATCAGGCCCGTACCCATAGCAAGGAAAATTGCTCCGATTTCCTTTGCCGAACCGGGTGCGGATCGGAAGCGAACCAGGCTGAATGCCCCGGCAACCGCAACTCCGGTACCCACATTTCCATTTACCATCATAATCACCACACAGACCACTGCAGGCAGCAGGGCAAGCGTTGCCACAAAGCTTTTGCTGTATCTGCTCCCGTACATATAGAATGCGGCCAGCATCAGTCCTGCAATCAATGCGCTGCCGACACAGAGCAGAAAATCGGTTACGGCAATGACACTGGTCATATCCGTGTCAAATAATCCCTGAAATAAATTAGCAAACATGGCAACTCCTCCTTGATTCATCTGTTTGAGACTTTTTCATCATTTGCCGGTACGCCATCCCGTATTTGGAAAAAGATGTCTGAAAAACTCTGAGTCTGTTCAGTTCATGGCTCATCCAAAGGGGCAGCCCTCCCGCAGTCTTAATTTCCATCAGCGTCTGTCCTTCCTCCAGCAGCGGCATCCCATACGCCTCGCTGCCAAGGGAAAGATCGTATTCGCGGTACAAAATATTCTCATCCATCGTAATCCGGAAATCTTCATCATCCGGAGAATAGAACGCTTCTCTCTCGTAAGAGAGAAATACCGTCGGATGCAGTCCTTCATAGTAAGAGCGGAAATACTCTATCTCCTCCGCTATTTGAGAGCGGACGGGAAGAGGAAGACCGTCCCGAAAGCTGTTCATTGCCTCTGCCTCCGGAAGGGTAAGCCTGCGCTTATATACTACGGCCTTGTACTTCTTTTTCAGCTCCACAAAAACGGGATCCTCAGCGGCCGCCGTCTGATAACTGCGGACACGCAGCTTTTCTTTATAAGCCGGCTTTTCCAGGGAGCGCCGGATCAGCCGAAAGCTGTCCGTATCGAAGTAAATATTTCGGATTACCGTGCGCCCGTAGCTGTCAAGCTTCATGTATGGCTTCATCGCCAGCAAAATCGCTTCCTTTTGCTGCGGTGTAAGCAGGTATTTGACCTCATATCGTTGAAACGTTGCCTGATACGTCATTTTTATGCTCCTTTCTTCATTTGCCCGCTCAGTTCATCAAAGAATCGATCAGATCCAGCACCTGGGAAATGGGAATGGCATATCCCATACCCTCAACATCCGTGGAAGACACCTTCGCAGTATTGATGCCGATCAGCTCTCCTTTCATATTAAGCAAAGCGCCGCCGCTGTTTCCGGGATTAATCGCCGCATCCGTCTGAATATATGTGGAAGCGCCCGTATCTGTGCTGACAGACCGATCCAATGCGCTGACAATTCCTGTTGTCACCGACTGTCCGTATCCCAGGGCATTTCCGATTGCAACTACCTGTTCTCCCACCTTCAGTTCATCCGAATCTCCAATGGCAATGACGGAAATCCGGGAAAGAGTATCGGAAGACAAGGTATCCGTCGCAACCTTCAGCAGCGCAATATCCATGGACTCATCATAACCGCACAGCTCAGCTTCATAGGTCTGGTCATCCGCAAATGTGACGGAAAGTGTTGCGGCGCCTTCTGCCACATGGTAATTGGTTACCATATACAGCCAGGAATCATTGGCGGAAATAATCACCCCTGATCCGCAGCTGACGGTTTCCTGCAGCTGCGTCGGACCTCTCCCGTTTCTTCCGAATTTTCCAAAATAGTTCTGCACTTCCTGAACGGAAATGTTGGTCACCGATACCACTGACGTCAGCCCCTGTGCAGCGATTTCCGACACATCAAGAGATTGGCTCGCTGCGTCAGAGTCAGAACCGGAAGAATACGCCACCTGGGAGAGAGCGGTCCCGTTCTCCCGGGGAACATCCCCCATTTTCACAGTCTGTAAATTTTCAAGAAACGTGTTGACGCCATAAAAAGCTCCTCCGGCGACTCCGCCGAAAATTGCCGCGCTGAGGGCAATGGCTGCCGTTTTTCTCAAAAAGCTTTTCTTTTTCCGCCTGGATTTTTTGATTTTGGGGATTTCAGGCTCAAAAACATCACTTGTATGATTCTCAGAAGCATATTCCCGGTTGTTATACATATGACCGACTCCTTTCACATCCTCCCGCAGAAAGTGCCGAAGGATTTCTTTCGTTCGAACACAGTATAAAGTTCCGACCTTAGACAAACTTAAACCCGAAGCTTAATTGAACTTAAAATTTTCTGCCGGACTGCAGCAGAAATCAAAAAAAGACGCCCCCCGAAAGGGACGTCCTGTCAAACGGAGCTGAATTTTAAAGTTTATCTTTCAGAGGGAAGCTCACCGTAATCAGCAGAGATTTTTCATCCTGTGTGCTTGCCGTGATCTTTCCCCTGTGGGTGTTCACAATGGCCGATGCAATCGAAAGTCCAAGTCCGTAGCCGCCGGTTCGGGAGTTTCTGGATTTGTCCGCACGGTAAAAACGGTCAAACAGATGTGCCAGATCCTCTCTGGAAATGAATTCCGCCGTGTTGAATACGCCTAAATGAATGGTATTTTTCTGTTTTTTCAGGGAAACCTCAATTTTCCCTCTGTCATCGGAGTATTTTACGGCATTGTCCAGCAGAATGGTAATCAGCTGCCGCACGGCCTTTTCGTCTCCGTTCATCGAAAGCATGGGCTCAATCTGCCCGGAAATCGTTTTGTTATGGGTTTTTGCAAGCGCCTGAAAGGTCTCCACCACTTCCTCCGTCAGATCGGAAATAGGAAACTCTATTTTTTCCATCTTCGGCTGTTCTTCCATCCGCGCCAGAAGAATCAGACTGTTTGTCAGCTGGGCCAGCCGCTTGGTTTGATTTTTTATGTCATGAATCCACTCATTTTCCCCGATATCCATTTCTAGCACGTCCGCATCTGCGTCAATGATCGTCAGCGGCGTTTTAAGCTCATGTCCAGCATCCGTAATGAATTGCTTCTGCTTTTCATAGTTTTCCGAAAAAGGCTTCACAATCCGGCCGGAAAGGACAATCAGCAGAAGCAGCACCGCCAGCAGTCCGATAAAGCCAACGCCTGCGCTCGTAGCCAAAAAAACCCGAAAAGAACCCATTTCACGCCCGTAGTCAAGGAAAATAATGTGGACTTCGTCCCCTGACTGATATACGGTATACCGATAGTCTTCCACAAATCCCCGGGAATCTCCGTCGGCGAAAACCTGCTGTGCGTATTCAATCGCTGTCTGTGTATCTACCGCCGCGATCTTCCCCGTATTCACGGATGCAATCGTTCCGTCCCCGGTCAGAAACACCGAAAAATACCGGGATTCATACGGCAGCTCCGGAGAAAAAAGGCGATCGTCCTTCGGAGGCCTTTCTTTCGGAGGCAGATCATCTTTCGGATGCTTGTCAACGGGAAACATTCCGTCATTTTCTTCCAGAATGGACAGAATGCTGTCCGCATCTCCTAAAATCTTTCTGTAGTTCAGAACTCCTACGGCCCCGAAAATAACCGTCAGCACCAAAAGCAGCGATGTCATAGCAACCAGAATAAACTTGATGCGCAGCGCACGTATCATACCTTTTCCTCCAATGTATATCCGGCATTCCGCATAGCCTTGATCTGAATATCCGCATGAAGAGCCGCCAGTTTTTTACGCAGATAAGAGATATAAACCCACACCACATTGATCTCCGCTTCGCTGTCATAGCCCCAGATTTTTTCCATAAACCGCTCGGAAGAAATCAGGTTTTTAGGGTTGCTCATGAGCATTTCCATCATCTGAAACTCTTTGTTTGCCAATCGGTAGCTGCCCGATGGAGTAGAAAGCTCATACGTTGCCCGGTCCAAAGTCACGTTCCCGATTTTCAGCTGAGAATTTACCTGAGCGTTCTGCGTCCGTGTCATCGCCCGGATCCGAGCCAACAGTTCCCTTGAATTGAAAGGCTTCGTAAGATAATCATTCGCACCGGCGTCCAGACCGGTTACCTTGTCGTCCACCTCTGTTTTCGCCGTCAAAAGCAGCACCGGAATCAGGTTTCCCCTTTTTCGAAGTTCCTGCAGCACTGTGATGCCGTCTACCTTCGGCATCATAATATCCAGAATAACGCCGTCATAATTATCCGCTTCCAAATATTCCAGAGCCTCCTGTCCGTCATAGGCCGCATCCACGGAATAATTATTTCTCTCTAAAATAGTGGTCAGCGCCTTTGAAAGCGCCCGCTCGTCTTCAGCCAGTAAAAGCCGCATATTATTCACTCCCCTCTGCTCCTCATCGGAAATCGCAGTCTTCTTAAATGAATTATAAACGCTGCCGTTTCATATGAAAACAGCAATCTCATTATAACCATGGCATAAGCTTATACGATAAACCCTAACTGGACTTAAAAAGCAAGAAAAAGCTGAGAGCTTTTCTGAGCCCTCAGCCGTTTTTCCGCATATTACAGCTGCTTCAGCCGATCCACCAGCTGCCTTACATTTCTTTTGCCGAACAGCAGCTTTTCCCCTTCATTGATCACCAGGCAGGGAACGCTTGTCAGATTGTATCTGTCCCGCAGCTTCGGATAACGATTTACATCATAGACCTCCGCCGTCAGGCCGGGATTTTCCGCCGCTATTTTCTGTGCTGCCACAACCAGCTCCGGGCACATGCCGCAGGAAAGGGAAACAAGGATCTGAAGCCTCATGGGCTCCAGGCTCTTCACCTCCCGGACCGTCTCCTCATCCAGCGCCTGCCCCGGACCGGAAACATTGTAAAGCCCCAGTATGAACGGGGTGAACTCATGGCCGCCCGGTACTCCGTGGAAGGAAAGGCCGCTCCAGGAACCGTCTTCTCTGCATACCTGCACGAAAGGACAATCCTCTCCCTCTTCTCCTCTTATTTCCGCAGAAAGAAGCTCGGTCAGAGAACACAGTTCCTCCACATACCCCTTCAGTTCCTGAGACAGCGGGGTGTCATCCAAATACAGCTTTAATATCAGCGGAGTCTTCATCTTTCCGAAAACCCCGTCCAGCTGAGCCCGGATGTCCGGAGTGAAAAACCGATGCTCCCGGGAACTGTCCTGTTTTTTTGCTTCTTCTTCTTTCGGCTGTCCGGAGGGTTTTTCCGGATAAATGCCTGTTTTTATCTGCATGGCCGCGGCATAGCGCTCCAGCTCTGTGGCTGCGAGGGCTCCCTCTCCCACCGCTGTCACAACCTGCCGCAGGGGCTTGATGCACACATCTCCGGCGGCGTACAGTCCTTCCTGCGTGGTTCTCTGGCTCCGATCCGTCACAATGTATCCCTGGTCATCACACTGGGCCAGATCCCGCACCAGCTCCGTAGCCGGCTCATAACCGGCAAAAACAAACACACCGAAGATTTCCCCTTCCGGCGGACAGTATTCCGTCACTTCTCCCGTTCTCGTATTCCGGTACTTCAGGCAGCGAAGCTTTTCTTCCCCGGAAACCGATTCCACCTCCGTATTGGTCAGTACGGTTATTTTTTCATGGCGAAGAGCCGGTTCGGCGCTTGCCGGGGCGCAGGTAAAGCCGTCTTCCCGGATCAGAACGGTTACGTGGCTGGCATACTTGGTCAGAAACACACTTTCCTCTGCCGCCGCAAAACCGCCTCCGATGACAAAAACCTCTTTTCCGGTGAAAAATTCTCCGTCACAGGTGGCGCAGTAGGCCACTCCCCTGCCTCTGAATTCCTTTTCTCCGGCAAAGCCCACTCTCCGCGGATGAGCCCCCGTAGCCAGCAGTACGCCGAAGCACTGCAGCTCCCCCCTGCTGGTTTTTACTGTTTTCACATCCCCTGCCATATCAAGGCCCACAACCTCCGCCAGCAGAAACTCCGCGCCGAAGTTCTGTGCCTGCCTGCGCATGGTTTCTGTAAGCTCCTCTCCCGAAGTCCGCTCCACGCCGGGAAAGTTAACAATTTCATGGGTAATTGTGATCTGCCCTCCGAAGCGCTCTTTTTCCACCACTATCACGCGGTACCTTGCCCGGGCCAGATACAGGGCAGCCGTCAGCCCGGCCGGTCCTCCGCCGATTACAACCACATCATAAAAATCTTTTGTATTTTTCATATCAAAGCTGCCCCACAAGATCCAGACTGGGCTTCAGTGTCTCCGCGCCCGGTTTCCACTTTGCCGGACACACTTCGTCTCCGTGTTCGTAAACAAACTGGCACGCCTGAAGCTTGCGGAAAAGCTCATCGGCGTTTCTTCCCACATTTCCCGCATTTACTTCATATGCCACAATTTTTCCTTCCGGATTTACAATAAACGTACCTCTCTCTGCCAGACCGTCCGCCTCGATGAGCACGTCAAAATCCTTTGCTAAGGCATGGGTCGGATCCGCCAGCATGGGGTATTCAATCTTTTTTATCCGATCGGAGGCATCGTGCCAGGCTTTATGAACAAAATGGGTATCGCAGGAAACGGAGTAAACTTCACAGCCGGCAGCCTGGAAATCTGCGTATTTATTTGCCAGGTCCTCCAGCTCCGTAGGGCAGACAAAAGTAAAATCTGCCGGGTAAAAGAAAAACACAGCCCATTTGCCCAGTACGTCCGACTTGGATACAGATTTAAAGGCGCCTTCGTGATAAGACTGAACTGTAAAATCGCTGATTTCCTTATTAATGAGAGACATATGTTTTCCTCCTTAAGCTGTATTAAGTTAGTTTATCCTAACCAACAATCATTATACCCTATTCCTGCCATCCTGTCAAGCCTATTGCATTCAATCCTGCTCAGCAAAGAAGCATGACGGCTGTCCGTACGCTGCCAGCAGCTCCCCCTTCTTAACGCCCAGGGCAACGGAATAATACAGGACCGCACCGTCAAATTCCGCCCTTACCTCCTGAAGGATTTCTCCTGCAGAATTTTCCAGTTTCCCGAGAACCTGTCCTTTTCTGATCCCTTCTCCCGGCTTTACATTCGGATACCAGAAACCGGTATGCCGTGCTTCCTCATATACCGCCCGGTTGATTTCCGCCTGGTCTTTGTTTTCCTCCGATTCTTTATTGGCATCCGGAAGGATCTTCAGAAAGCGCATCAGCGCACGGACATCCCTCTCATAGTCCCTTACCTCTTCTTCTGACCAAAGTCCTCTGCCTCCCCTCTCCATCAGCACCGCCGGAATTCCTTTCTGCACCGCCCAGCTGTACAGGCCGTTTCTTGACGCGGACCGCACCCGGTAGGGCACAGACAAAACTTTAGCAGCAGCCAGAGACTTCTGATTTACCTCATCCGTCCCTGCAGCCGGAAAAAACACCAGCGGATGCAGGGCTTCATCCCCGTCTCCGCTGTGAAGATCCGCCAGGAAATCTGCCTCAGGATAAAGCTCCTGTTCGATCACCCAGGCAGTTCTGGCAGACAGCGTCCCTTCTTTTTTTCCGGGAAAGGCCCGGTTCAGATTTACCCCGTCTTCCGGCACTGTTCTCTTCGTTCCGGCAAAGAATCCGCTGGGATTCGCCACCGGCAGCAGAATCACATTTCCGGACAATTCTTCCGGCTTCAGAGCTTCCGCAAGACGCTTAAGCGTCTCTGCTCCCACATACTCGCAGCCGTGGACACCGGCTGTGAGCACCAGCGTCTTTCCTCCGGAGCATCCCCGAATACAGGTTACATCCAGAGAAACCGTCTCTGTCACCGGAACAGAGATCCTTTTTTTCTCTCCCTGCTTGATCTCATATTTTTCAAAAATCATTTTGCCTCCTCAAACATGACAATGGATTCCAGAAGCTTTCCGGCATAGGGATCTGCGGTCCGTCCGATATTTTCCACAGAAAGGTGCTCCGTTACCTTCCCCTGATATAAAAACAGTACGTCATCGCAGAGGTAGGTGACGGACGTAAGATTGTGGGTGATGAACACATAGGTCAGGTCCAGTTTTTCTTTCAGCTCCCGCAGAAGGTCCATCACCTGCACCTGAGTATGGGCGTCCAAGGAAGAGACTGCCTCATCGAACAGAATGATCTGAGGCCGGCAGGCCACAGCCCTGGCAATGCACATCCGCTGAAGCTGCCCGCCGGAAAGCTCATGGGGAAATCGATCCGAAAATTCCGGCGGCAGTCCCACCATGCGCAAAAGAGCGGCCGTTTCCTTTTCCCGGTCCGGCTTTTCTCCTTCCCTCCGCTCCCGCACCTTAAGTCCTTCTCCGATTATGTCCTTTACCCGAAAGCGGGGATTGGCCGATGTGGTATAGTCCTGAAACACCACGCTGAGCTTATTCTGCAGACTTCGTTTTCCTGCCCGTGAACCGTAAACCGGTTTTCCGTCCAGAAGAACCTGCCCTCTGTCCGGTTTCAGCAGTCCGCACAGGACCCGCCCCAGAGTGGATTTTCCGCTTCCCGATTCTCCCAGGATTCCCAAGCAGGAACCCTTTCTCACGTTAAATGAAACATCGAACAGCACCTGCTGACGGATTTTTCCGAAAATCCTGTCCTGACGCTCACTGGGAAAGCTGACGCAGATATTCTGAAATTCAAGCATAAATGGTCTCCTTTCCCTCCAGTGCCCTCCGGTAGCTTCGCATCACCGCCGTACGTTTTTCCGCCAGAAGCCGGGTATAGGGATCCTTCGCCCGGTGAAGAATGTGCCGGAAATCCCCCCGATCCACAATCATCCCCTGATGAAACACCACGATCTCATCCGCAGCCAGTGACACGGCATTGAGGTCGTGGGAAATAAAGATCACAGCGGTATTCTCCTCCTTGATCCGTATAAATTCATTCAGGATCTCCAGCTGGGTAATGGCATCAAGAGCTGTGGTTGGCTCATCCGCAATGAGGAGAGCCGGTTTCATGGCCATGGCTATGCCGATCATGATGCGCTGAAGCATTCCTCCGGAAAGCTGATGGGGATATTTTTCCAGCACCTCCTCCGGATTTCGGATTTTCATCCGCTCCAGCATTTCCAGAGAGCGGCTGCGTATTTCCGCTCTGCTCCAGCCCTGATGGGCCGCAAAAGTCTCTCCGATCTGATTTCCTATGCGGTACAGGGGATCAAAGCAGGTCATGGGGTTCTGAAGCACCATTCCCACCTTTCCTCCCCGCATCCGGCGAAGCTCTTCCGGTGATTTTGTCAGAAGCTCCTCCCCCTGAAGGGAGACCCTTCCGGAAACGCGGAAACTTCGGTCCAGAAGCCCCATCGCCCCTTTCATGGACATGGACTTTCCGCTTCCCGACTCTCCCAAAATCCCCAGGCACCGGCCGGGTTCCACAGAAAAGGACACTCCTTTTACAAGCTCCCTTTCCCCCCGACGGCCCGTCACGGATACTTTCAGCTCTTTTGCTTCAAAAACCGGGGTCATCCTTCCACCTCCTTCGGATCCAGCACATCCCGCAGGGCATCTCCCATAAGATTAAAGCAGCATACCAGCGTCACAATGGCCGCCCCCGGCGCAATCATCTGCACCGGATTGCTGGTGAGCACTTCTTTGGCTTCATTGAGCATCGCGCCCCATTCCGGTGTGGGAGCCTGGACTCCCAGTCCCAGAAACGACAAGGTGGAAATATTGATAATCGCCCAGCCCACGTCCAAAGAAGCCAGAACCGCCAGATCCGATGTGATGGACGGGAGCAGATGACGGAACAGAATAAACCGTTCCGGCATTCCCACGCACCGGGAGAAACGGACGAAATTGCAGTCCCTGTACTGCATCACACCCGTACGGATCATCCGCGCATACCATGCCCATTTAATAAACACATTGGCGATGATCACATTCTGCACGCTGACTCCCAGAAGGGCCACCACCGCGAACACCATGATCTGGCTGGGAAAAGAGAGCATCACGTCCACCAAACGCATAATCACCTCTTCCGTAATTCCCCGAAAGTATCCCGCCGTGATCCCCAGCAGGGCCCCCAGGCCGATGGTTCCAAACATCGTCACCATGGCAAGTCCCAAGGTGGGCCGTATGCCGTAGATCAGCCGGGAAAGCACGCACCTTCCCAGCTGATCCGTCCCCAGAGGATACTGAAGACTGTAATCTGCAAACTTGTTGAGAATGTCTGTGGCATAAGGGTCATTGGGCGCCAGAACAGGGGCGCATACCCCGGCCAGAGCAATCAGGAGCACAAACAGCGCCGTAGCCACCGCCGTCCGGTTATGCAAAAAACGCTTTCCCAAATTCATTCCTCCCTTCTCAGCCTGGGGTCCGACACGGTCTGAAGAATATCGAACAGCAGGTTAAACACTACAAACAGTACGCCGATCAGCAGCACATAAGTCTGAATCACCGGATAATCCCGGTTGAAAATAGAACTGATGCAGAGAGTTCCCAGCCCCGGCCAGGAAAACACATTTTCCACCACGATGGTGCCTGCAATCAGCTGAGGGATACTCATTCCCATGGCCACAATGCAGGTATGCATGGAGTTTTTCAGAATATGCCTGACCAGAATGGCCCTTTGCGGAAGCCCTCTCACATTGGCATAAAGCACATAGTCCTGCTTCATGTTTTCCAGCATATTGTTGCGGATCAGACGGATATAGGTGGATATGTAGCTGAGGGATACGGTAAAAGCAGGCAGAATCAAATGTCTCCAGGTGCCGCTGCCGTTGGTTGGAAGAATTCTCAGCTTCACGCCCATTCCCCACATAAGAAGAAGTCCCACCCAGTATGCCGGCATGGCAGTGGATATAAAAATAACTCCCCTCATAATCCGGTCAAACCATCCGTCCTTGTATACGGCGCAGAGAAAGCCGATGGGAACGCTCAAAACCGCAACGATTGCAAAAGAAGCTGCCGCCAGCTGCAGGGTGGCAGGCAGGCAGCGGGCCAGCTCTCCCGCCACTGTGCGGGCCGGATTCACATAGCTGATTCCGAAATCCCCTTTCAGGCATCCTGCCAGCCAGTCAAAATACCGGACCAGAAACGGTTTGTTCAGTCCCAGCATCTCCTCCATCCGTGCGACCGCCTCTTCCGTAATCACAGGCATCTGCTGGACTCTCAGCGCCACCTCCGCCGGATTGGACGGGATAAGGTTGATAAACATAAAGCAGATGAATGAAACAGCGGCCAGCAAAGGAATCGCCATCAGCAGCCGCCTTACCACATATCGTTTCATAAGAATTTCCTCTTAAAAATACATATCTCCGAACGGAACGTCATACTGATCCGTTCCGAAGTGCACCCCTTTCAGATCCGAACGGTAAAGGGCCTTGTTGCACTCATAGGTCAGCGGAATATAGACGGCGTCCTCATGAAGACGAGTCAGCACAAACTCATAAAGCTTCTGCCGCTCCGCCTCATCGGTAGATGTAAGAATACCGGTGATGGCCTCATCAATCTGATCCTTATCCTCCAGTCCCTGCTGGGCGGCATAGTCTCCGTATACGGGAGCGCGCATGGCTGCCAGAGAAGACTGGGGATCGTAGGGCATCCCCCAGCAGATATTGAATACCATATCAAAATTTCCCGCCTTCATATTGTCCCGGTAGGACTGTTCTTCTTCCCCGCGAATGTTCAGGGAAATCCCCAGCTTCAGATATTCGCTCTGCAGATATTCGGAAATGGTCTTCTCCGTTACGCTGTCGCTGTTGTACAAAAGATTCAGTTCCAGCTTCCGCCCGTTCTTCTCCCGGATTCCGTTTGCTCCCGGAACCCATCCGGCCTCGTCCAGAAGCCGCTCCGCCTCTGCCGCATCATAGGCATAGGGTTCCAGCTCCACATCGCAGTACGGAACCGTATCCGCATAGAGGGTATCTGCCGGCTGCTCCAGGCCGTAAAAGATGCCGTCTGAGATGGCCTGCCGGTTCGTTGCGTGCTGCAGGGCCTGCCGCACGGACAGCTCCCCCAGGATTTCATGAGTAGTATTCAGCACAATATGGCGTGTGGAAGTGGGGTCCGACAGACTTACGGTAAATTGATCGCTGTCCACATACTGGCTGATGGCGTCCGCATCAATCATGTTTTTTCCGAAAATCAGATCGATTTCTCCCGACTCCAGAGCCATAATGCGGGTCTGATTATCCGGGATCACCTTAACCGTGATTTTTTCAATGGCAGGCGCCTCTCCCCAATAATTCTCATTTCGCTCAAACACCGCATATTCGTCCGTGACAAAATCCGTAAGTACGTAGGGTCCCGTTCCGACATAACCGTTTACACCGTCTTTGGTACTGCCTTCGATCATACACTTCGGAGAAATCATGGCAAAGGGGCGGATGCAGCCAAGCTCTGTCAGCATGGGATAATACGGCTCCGAAAGCTCAATCACAAAAGTATCCTCATCGGGGGCGGATACCCCTTCCAGAAGGTGCATCATTTCCAGCCAGGTGTGCCGCTCCTTATTTTCCAGGATCGCGTTGAAATTGGCCAGGACGGCATTGGCGTCGCAGGGAGTCCCGTCAGAAAAAGCAACCCCTTTCCGGATATGAAAGGTATAAGTCTTCCCGTCTTCGCTGATTGTCCAGTCCTCCGCCAGGCAGCCTTCATAGCCGTCCTCCGTAATGCTGACCAGCGTATCATACAGAATGCTCTGGGCATACATCTCTCCCGCATACAAATGAGGGTTCAGATCACGGATATCCCTGTAATTCACAAATATCAGCTCTTCTTTTCCCGATCCCCCGGCAGCTTCCCCCTCCGTCCGTGTTCCGCCTGACGTCTTCTCTCCGACGGCGCTCTGTCCGCAGCCGGTCAGCGCCGCCGCTAATAATGCGCTGCCTGCAAGCAGAGCAGTGATTCGTTTTTTCATAATTTACCTCCAGCAGTGTTTCGTTTTTACTGACGGTTTTTAGTATATATCAGTTAGGCAAAACTTACTACTGGCCGAATTTTTATGGAGTTCCATAACAAATCGTTATAGCATATCCTGAAAATGCTCCGTCACCCAGCAGGCCTGAGGCGACAGGTTTCTCTCCGGATCCCGCACATATCCGATCTCCAGAAAAGGTTCGCAGCCCTGAATGGCCAGGGGCTTGATCTCATATTTCGCATAAGGCTCATGCATAAATTCCAGTCCGAGGCTGCAGATATCCGTGTTCATGAGAAGATTGATGATAAAGTGGTCGCTGTTGGTATAAGCGGCGTGCCGAAGCTGCCTGGTATCGATCACCCCCATGCTCACCGTGTTCAAATGGTGCTCCATGGAAAAAAAGTCCCGGACTCCGTCGAGAAATTTCAGCTGAGACAGATCGGAGAAATCCACCCATTCCCTCCCGTAAAGGGGGTTTTTCGGACCTGCATAGACGCAGATTTTTTTTACATCCTGAGACACGAATTCCAAACGTTTATGGGACAAAATGTGGCGGAAGGTCGGAACCTGCTTCTGAGCCACATATACGATGCCGATCTCCGAGATTCCCTGATGGACATGGTCCGTAATCTCCTCCGCCGACCCTTCCCGGTATTCGATGTGGTAGTTCTTTCCCCACTCCAGATAAAAATCCACCAGCAGACGGGAAATCATATTGCTGGGATAGGAAGAAATCCGCAGGCTGTCCTGCTCATCCGGAACGGCCAGACTGGATATGGCCGCCGCATTCTTTAAAATCAGTCTGGCGTGTTCCAGAACCGTTTTCCCATAGGCGGTAGGCTGCACCCCTTTCGCGCTCCGCAGAAGGAGCGGCCTGCCCAGCTCATGTTCCAGCGTCCGGATTGTTTTGCTTAAATTCGGCTGAGAGGTATACATGCACTCCGCTGCTCTGGATAAGCTTCCGTGGTCGCAGGCCGTTACAAAAAACTCAAGCTGCTTGATATCCATACATTCCCGATTCCTTTCATACGTTTTTGAGTTAGCTTAAACTAACTACATATTAGCATACAGCTTGAGAAATTTCCAGCCGTTCTCTTCTTCCGCCGGTTTTTTTCAATGCAGAAAAGGAAACCTTCCTGTTAAATCCGGGCTTTTTCAAAGCCCGGAATCAAAACAGAAAAGTCTCCTTTTTTCAATCTATGACATCTCCGGAATCTGTTTTCATCCGGGATATGGCCCGTCTGCGCCTGCTGGCTCAGTGCGGCTGCCCGGCAGAGCCGCAGAATTCATAAAGGCAAAACCTTCTCCGGCCATCCGGCCGCCGGAAATGGTTTTGCCTTCTCTCATCAGAGCACCTCTTCTATTTTCTCTCCTATATCTGTTTTTAAAATGAAGCCGTCCAGAAAACCGTTTTTCAGATACCAGTGAAACTTTTCATCCTCTTTTCCGCTCATCAGCACCAGACGGATATTGGGATTGAGCTTGCGCACCAGCTCCGCAAATTCCAGTCCGTTGATGGAAGGCATGGAGTAATCCGTAAGAATCACGTCGCACAGATCCCTTTTTTTCTGAAGTCTGGACAGAACCACCGCCGGGTGGCTCCAGCATTTCACCTGATACCCTTTCCCTGAAAGCAGGCGCTCCAGCATGCTCAGCATTTCCGGATCGTCGTCCACTGCGGCCACACGGCATTTCCCCTTTTCATTCCGCCTCTGCTCCGGCTGTTCCCCTCTTTCCGCTTCCGGAAAATACAGGGAGAATTCCGTTCCCTTTCCGGGCTCACTTTCCAAACAGATGCAGCCTCCTGCCATGGAAACCATATTCCGTATAACGGAAAGTCCCAGACCGGTTCCCTTGCCTCTCCCCTTCGTCGTATAAAACGGCTCAAAAATTTGTTTCTGAGCCTCTTTGCTGATTCCGCACCCGGTATCCTTTACGGAAAGCAGCGCCCAGGAAGTTCCCTCTGTACTCTCCTGTCCTTCGGGAGGCTTCGCGGAGGTTTGATATCTCACGGACAGAGTTCCCTCTTTCCCTTCCATGGCGTGAAACGCGTTGTTGCAGAGATTCATCAGAATCTGTTCCGCCATTCCGGATCGGCCGTTCACGAAAAAATCAGCCTCATCCAGCTGGACCTCAAACCGCACGGATTCCGGAACCAGCTGGCGGATCATCTGCACCGCATGACTTATTTCCTCCGTAAAATTAACGGCTGTCAGCCTGGCGCTGGTATCCTGCCTGCTGAAATCCAGAAGCTTTCTGGACAGGTTGGCCGCCTGGGACGCGGCATCCAGAATTCCCCTGACCAGTTCCTTGTTTTCCTCCGTAATGGTTTCATCCGTCTCCAAAAGTCCTCCGTATACCATAACCGGAGTGAGGTAATTATTAAATTCATGGGCAATCCGGCTGCTCATCTGCCCCACGGACTGCATTCTCTGGTACTGTTGAATTTCCTCTTCCTTTCGGTAGAGCAGCTCCATCCCCTCATTGATCTCCTTCAGATAGGCAATTTCCTTTTTCTGACCGGCGGATCTCACCGAGCTTTTTGTCATTGCGTATACAAACACCGCAACCATCAGCAGAAAACAGCCGCTGATCCCTGCCAGCCGCTGAATCATACGGTTCAAAGGACCGTTCAATTCCTCATAGGGAAGGGTGGAATTGACGATCCAGCTTTCCCCCGGAAGCTGTATGGTCGTATAAGCCACTACCCGTTTCTGCGGTTCCGGATTCGGTCCTTCATCGTCCCACTTATAGGAATTGATCAGGCCTACCCCTTCCGGATATTCCTGCTGCATATGAATCCAGGAAAAGAGATCGGACAAATCCAGCTGAGGATATCGCTGGCTTCTGTCGTAAACCGCGTCCATCCCAATCTGATCCGGCGCATGATGCATAATGATGGAGAGACTGCTGTCCTTTACAACCGAATACCCTCCTTCTCCGATCTTCACCGGCTCCACAATGCGGTCATATACGGTTCCCAGGTCCATGGCGTATACTGCCGTGTACTCTCCGCTCCCGCACCGGAATCTTCGGGAAATATACATTTCATATCTTTTTTTCGACGCATCCAGGTGTTTCCCGCAGATTACCGCCTGATATTCCCGGGAAACATTCTGAATCTCCGGCTCTATGGAGCCCTGCTGATAAATGCGTTTCCCGGCCTCATTGTAATAAATCACTGCCACATAAAGGTTGTCCCCGCTGTCTAAAAAGGCCGAAGCTGCCCGTTCTTCCGCCTTTAGATTCCAGATTTCCTGACGATCCTCCACCGTCTGAAAATACAGATCGATCCGCTCCAGCTCCTGATCAATGAAATTCACCAAACTGGCCCCCACCGTTTCCGCCATAGTAAGCAGTTCTTCCTGCTGCATGCTGATCAAGTCTTCCTTATAATCAGAATACGTCCGAATCGTAAGACAGACAATTACTCCCGTAGCCGCCAGTCCGGCAAAGACGCTTACCGCAGCCGCCCTGGCTCCGTATATGGATTCCTTCCATTTTCTGAACACATTGTTACTGCCCATAGAAAATATACCCGATTCCCCGTACGGTTTTCAGATACACCGGCCGGCTTCCGTTCTCCTCAATCTTTTCCCGTATCCGTTTAATATAAACCATAATGGTATTGTCATCCACCACCTGCTCATTCCACACCTGACGATACAGCTGCTCTTTTGTAAATACCTGACCGGGATGCTCCATAAAAAAGCGGAACAGGGCCAGTTCCCGAGCAGTAAAATTCAGCAGTTTTCCGTTTTTGCTGCACTCCAGCTTCATCAAATCAAAGCTGAACGGACCTACGTCCACCGTGTTCTGGCGCTGATGGCTGTACACACTGTTTCTGCGGATCAGAGCTTTTACCTTCTGAATCAATACCGAAAGATGGAAAGGTTTTGTCAGATAATCGTCCGCTCCCAGCCCCAAGCCAAGTACCTGATCCATCTCCTCGTTTTTTCCGCTGAGCATGAGAACCGGAGTCATAATTCCGTCCGCCCGCAGTTTCTGGAGAATGGCATAGCCGTCCATATCCTGCATCATAACGTCCAGCACAATCAGATCATAAGTCTGTTCCCCTATGCGCTTCAGTCCGTCTTTTCCGCAGGACGCCTCATCCGTCTGCATTCCTTCCCTGATGAACGCTGTTTTCAGCGCCAGCCTTACCGTCAGCTCGTCATCCACAATCAATATTTTCTCGTTTGCCATCTCAGACCCCCTTTTTCTACCTGTCATTATAGCTTTTTCCCCTCATAAACGCAACGATCCGTTCATTTCCTCTTTCGGAAATACTAAAAAGATATGAGAAACAGCCGGACTGTTTCCCATATCTTATATGTACCTTTTTTACCGGAATCAGATAGCTACCACACCGATCACTACCGCAAAAATCAGCATAAGAATACTGACAACCCAGTAAGGAGGAATGCTGAATTTCATGTGATCCTTCAGCTCCGTATTGGTCAGACCGATGGCCAGGAAAGTAGCCGGAACCAAGGGGCTTACCATCAGAGCCAGGTTCTTTCCGATTACCATGGTAATGGCCGTATTCAGAGAGGCAACTCCGTAGGTCTCTCCAACCTGCATAACCAGCGGCATGATGCCGTAAAAATATGCGTCGGTTCCGATGCAAAGCCCCAGAGGAAGAGCCAGAATACCGAAAATAATGTGAATAAACTGTCCCAGGAAGTCCGGAATAATGCCCATAATCGCAGTAGCCATCTCCGTGAGCATTCCGGTTCCGTCAAAAATCCCCACCATGGCGCCTGCACTGAACAGGGTTGCGGAGATGATCAGAGCCGCAGGGGCATGTTTTTTTACCAGCTTGTCCTGCACTTTCTGGTCCGGATAGTTCACTGCAAGAGCCAGGCACAGAGCAACCAGGAACGCTACGTAGCTGGTAACAATGCCTACGGAAAGAACGGCGATAAGCAGCACCGTAAGGATCAGGTTAAAGATCAGAAGCTTGGGACGTCTCAGCGCGTCCTCTTCCTCCTTCTTCTTCTCATCACTTTCCACAGCAATTCCTTTTCCTGCTCCCGCTCCCTGTTTGACTGCCAGCATTCCCAGAAGCACAGCCAGAGCTATATTGGCCACCAGACCGGCGATCTGTATCGGAATCAGCATATGCCAAAGCTCATTGGCATCCATAGCCAGCACCGTTGCCGCTCTTGCCACAGGACCGCCCCAGGGAAGCAGATTCATTACTCCCATACAGGCTCCCGTCAGGCAGAGCAGGATCTTCGTATCGATGTTCATTCTCTTGTACACCGGATACAAAGCCGGAATGGTAATCAGAACCGTAGTTGCCGTAGTTCCGTCCAAATGAGCGATGGTAGCGATAATCGCTGTAGCCACTGTCACCGCGATCACGCTGTTTCCCGCACGTTTTACCAGGAAATTCACGATTACGTCAAACATTCCCGTATCTGACATAACGCCGAAATAAATAACAGAAAAGATAAACAGAATACCGTTGCTGGTGGTGGTCCCGATTCCGTCCTTGATATATCCCGCCACCTCCAGCGGTCCGAATCCTAAAATCAGCGCAGCTACGGTAGGAACTACCGTCAGCACAACGATCGGAGACATTTTTCCTTTCAGAAGAAGAAATACTATCACCGCAATCATGATAAAACCAACTAATGCTATCATTTTTTTCTCCCCTTATTTTCTTTTGCCTACTGGTTTCCTTCCGTGCACAGAACCAAAAGCCTATCCCTTTGCTTTGTTTCCATAATAAAAAACCAGCCTGAATATATTCTGACTGGTTTTTTACAATCTGTTAAGATTTCGTTATTTTTTTCTCTGACTCTGAAGAATGGTCTCTGTTCTTTTATCCCTCTCCCCATGAAAAAATTTCTCCAGCACACGTTCAAACAGCCATCCCTTTTCTGCCGCCGCGGCAAAGAGAGTCATGGACGACCGCAGCTTCATACAGTCCGGAGAACCGAATATTTCAAATGCATCATTGCTCTCCAGCTCCAGAAGGGCCTGACAGATCTCCTCAAGCCTTCTTCCCAAAACCGGATCCTTCAGATATGCCTTCGCCTCATCCAGATTCTGAATGGCATAATACCGGGCGGTGCTGCTGATTCCCAGCCCTTGGATCTGGGGAAAAATGTACCACATCCAGTGGCTGGTCTTTTTTCCTTCCCTGATCTCCTCCAGGGCCGTCCCATAGCTGTGCTTCTGCGCCTCCAAAAAACGGCTCAGGTCCTCCTCCATCCTTTTCGCCCCCTTTCATTCAGATTTTAAAAATAGCAGTTCATATGGCGAAACCGTCGATATCTCAGCATATCTCCCGTAAGCTCCGCCCGGATCGGCTCCTCCTTGTTCACCCATTCCGCCGCCCGCCTCAGGCCGTCGATCTGATGGGGAAAAATGATTCCCGGCCGGAAATAGGCGACCGTCACATGAGGAGTGAGGGCATAGGACAGTGGTATGATCTCCTGAAACCGTTCATATCCTTCCATCAGAATCCGGCAGTCCTCTTCCTCCTCCGGCTCAAATCCCAGTACCATGCTGGTATTCACCATATTAAACAGGACTGTGGAGCGGATTCGGATGGGCGCCTGGCTTCCGGCCAGCTGCTCCGCACAGAGCCTGGCTCTCTGTTCCGTCCTGAGTACAGCCTCCTCCAGCATGGGGGACGGCGGTCCGCTCTCCAGATCGTGAAGAGTAATATGAAAAGATTCGGGAATAATCCGTTCACCCAGAACCTCCTTTGCCTCCGCATAAAGCCGTTCCTGTATCCGGGCGATCCTTTCTCTGACCGTTTCCGGCAGCTCATAGATCACCGTATTTCCCTCAAACGGCTTCATCCGGCCGTCCTCTCCCACTTTATCTCTCAGACCGCCGGATGTTTCCATGCAGCCGGCCGGAGGAAGACTGGTAAAAATAAAGCGTTCTGTCCGTTCCCGGAACTGCGGCAGCGTCTCCATACTTATTCCCCCCATCCTCCTTCCGGCTTCCAGCTTCCCTGCACATATTTGGACAGCAGGCCTCTTTCCTCCAGGTCCTTCCGTTCCACCCTCGGTTTCTCCAGAATCTCTCTTGTAAAATAGAGATCATCTGCCAGCTCCAGGAGGACGGGATAAAACTGAAGTCCTTCCTTCCAGCATTCCGGTATCTCACTGCAGCCGGTCAAAGCTCCCATAATATTTCCCGTAACCGCTCCCGTGGAGTCGCTGTCCCCGTCGTGATTGACACTGGCGATCAGGGCCGCAGAAAAATCATAGGAATACCGCAGGCTGCAGTACAGCGCTATGGCAAAGGTTTCCTCCGCTACCCAGCCTTCTCCCAGCCGGCGGATATTCTCCCGGTCCGAAGCGCTGTTCTGAGACAGTATCGCCGCATCATCCAGTTTTTTCAGGAAAGCCGGAAGGTACGGATTTCCTTTGAACAGTTCTTCCATAGTCTCCCTGCACTCTGCCGCAATGTCATAAAGCGTTCCGTTCCGCCGTCCTCCCCCGTAGACAATCCTGCGGATCAGATGCACAAGCGCCGCTGCCGGAATGTATCCAAGCGGATGGCCGTGAGTGACAGCCGCCACATCCGCCCCGATCAGATCAACGCGCCGGATATCCTTCCACTGTTCGCCGGAGCTGTTGAAAAGCGCTACCGGAGCCACCCTCATGATTCCCCCGCACCCTTTGCTGCCGTTAATCGGCTCCGTACGGCTGCCGCAGCTGCCGCTTTCCAGCGCGCTCAGACAGGTGTTTCCCGGCGCCCTTCTTACCTGAAGCTGGGGAATTTCCCGAATCCAGGATACGCCCGGCTCCTTTTTCTGCGGATTCTGAGTGTGAAGCCAGTCCATATAGTTCACATATACATAATCATACGTTTTCCCGTAAATGCCCCGTGTCCATCCCCGCAGCTCTCCGTAGAGGATCCCCGTAGCGGTGTACATAGTCATCTGGGTATCATCCGATACCACCGCCAATCCCGTTTCCCGCTCTCTTACGTATGATCGGATCCCCTGTTCTCCGTAAGTCTTTCGGATCCCTTTATCCGACAGAAACTCCACCGGATATCCCAGCGCGTCTCCTGCCGCTCCCCCTACCAAGCATCCTCTGATCCGGTCCGCACAGGGATCCGCATATTCCTTTTTCATGTTTATCACCCTTTTTCTTCCGCTCAGTCCACCAGGATCTCCGGCTCCTCCGAATCATAGGAGGGTTCTTCTTCCCATACCGGCTCTTCCTCTTCGTCCAGCTCCACGTTCTCCTCACGGCTCTCCTCTTGCTCCCCGGAACCGTAGGCGCGGACTCTGGCAGAAAAATCCCCGGCCTTTTCCTTCATCCAGGCCAGCAGCCGTTCCGCTCCTTCCACTGCCTCCAGGGAAAGCTGTACCGCCCGTTCCTTCGCCTTCAGGATCCACGCGGCCGCAGGGATAAGAATTCTGTTTACCGTAAAATCCCGGCCCTTTTCCCATACAGGAATCGCTCTGGGAAGCACACGAAGGTGAATCCACTGAGAGAACGCTCTCGCCGTATCCCATACTCCGGAAAGAACCGTACGGGTAACCTTGGCTCCCACCCGGAATACCGGCTCCATCTGTTCCTCCATGGTATTCTGCCGGATCCTCAAATTGATCAGAAGAATCGCTCCGGAAACCAGCATCCAGAACAGGCTGAAATGAGTGAGGAGACCGACAAAAAGCAGAAACATGGCGTCCTTGAGCAGATCGGGAGAAGTAACCAGCAGAATCGCGGCCGTCTTTGCCGCCTTCTCCATAATCTTCTCCGCCGTTTCCCAGGAACCTGTTTTGCAGGCTCCGTCTATCTCCAGAAAGGCAGCCGCCGTCACTCCCATTTCGCGGGCTTCAAAACGGGTTTCTCCCAGTGAGGGAAGCTCTCCTCTTTCCTGAAGAATATACAGAGCCGCAGCCATATTCACCGCTCCCGCTCTGGTTTCCACCGCCAGGGCCTCCACCGTTTCCAGATTCTCTGTCCGGCAGGAGGAGAACAGCTGCTCGTAGGGCGGTTCCCCGATCAGAAGCACGCCGCAGGCGTTCACATTGGCAGAGATCAGATCCAGCATACGGGAAACGCCGTCTGCTACCAGATCGTCCTCTTCGTCCAGTATTCCGGAATTCAGGGAAGAAAGAACTGCCTGATTTTCCCGGGCCATCTCCTCCCATTCTCCGTTCTCCAAAATATTTCCGCATACATGAGTCAAAGCCGTCTGCACGTTGGCCAGATAGGAAAACTGCTGTTTTAGAGTCATCCCCTCCGTTTTTTCTTCCAGCAGCTTCCGGATTTTTCCTTCATCAAGATCCTCCCCGTACAGCTGGTAGAATCGATCCACTCCTTCCTCCAGCTCCGTCCTGATCCTGCCTCCGTTTTCTCCGAATTCCTGTTCCAGCTCCCGGTCCAGATTTTCTTCCGACTCGCAGAGGGAGGTAAACAGCCGTTCCACTGCCTGCATCTCGTTTTTATTTAATTTTACCATAAATCCTGCCTCCTTTGTCCTTCCCTCTCAGTGTCTGAAAGGATGATCGATTTGTTGATATAATTATATCATCGCCCTTCTGCCCGGTTCATTTCACTTTGTGACACAACCGATGTTTTTACAGTTCGATGGCACCGTTTTCCTGAATAATCTCCTCCGCCGTTTCCTCCGCCGTTTCTGTCTCTTCTTCCCGGGCATATTCAGGTTCAAACCGCCATGCCTCCCAGTCTGCCTGCTGCTTCAGCCGGTCATACTGCTTTTGAATCGCTGTTCTGGCGTCCTCTTCCCTTCCGGCAATATTTAACTCCAGCGGTTCGGGAAACAGCTCCGTCCACACAGACTGAATCATGGCGCAGGCTCCGGGAATCAGTACGATCCATAAATGATGCTCCGTCAGGTAGTTCGCCGCGAAAGCAAAGACTTCACTGGCCGCCGCCCACTGAGCCAGCCAGTACACGGCCGCGCCCGCCGCGGCGATCACCAGAAGGCGCAGAAGGATTGGGACCAGGTTCTCTCTCAAAGCCTCTCCCAGCCTTAAAGCAAATGATTTTTCAAACCCCGCCTGCCTGCCGATCTGTTCCGGGGCAGCCACCTTCCAGTCCGCATTCTGCATGGCTCCGTATACCGCTGCCGTCATAATCAGATCATTTTCCTTCTCCGAAAACTCCCGGCCGGCTGCGTTCACACTGCAGGACCGTACATTCTGCTCATTTCCGTTCAGAAAACGGAATACCTCTCCCGTCAGTTCCGATCCCTTTTCTCTCAAAAGCTTTCCTGTTTCAGCCTTCAGCTGCTTAAAATCCATATTGGCCAGATAGACGGAAAGATTGCTGTCCATCTTGTAGCCGCTGTCATGGAACACAATCTGAAAGAGGAGAAGGAGCAGCTGTCTCTTCCCGCTTTCCGAAAGAGGCTCCAGATAACGATCCATCTGCTTTGCCGCATCTGCCTCCAGTTCATCCTCCGGAAGAGCATACATCCGTTCAAATTCTCCCTTTCCTTCCTCAAATCCTTCTGCCAGACGCTCCACGATCTCCAGGCTCTGCTCCCTGAGCAGTCCCGACACCTCTCCGCACAGAGCCTCCGCCAGTCTCTGCCTGGAAAACGGCTGCCCGGAAAGCCTGCCGTAAAGGCGTTCTGCCGTTTCTGTTACATTTTTCACTGCCTCTTCCGCTGAAAAGATATTTCTGCGCTCCATGGTTCTCCCCCTTTCTTCTATTGCTGATTCTGCGCATATTTTTTTACGGCCGCCTCCTGCTCCCTCGTTTTTTCCCAGTCCCCCTCTATTCTTTCCTTCAGAACCTTTCCCAGAAAACGGTCATAGGAGTTGTCGGCAACGATCTCCTGAGTAAATTTCCCGTCCTGAAACCAGGAGAAAGGCAGCAGGGTATGGAGCGAAACATCCTGGTACTGACGTTCCTGCGCGCCGATCCACATCTCCACAACCTCCTTCATGTTGGACTGCCCCTGGGGAATAAATGACGGAGACAGGGCGCATCGGCACATCTGCTCACTGTAAGTTTCATAGCTGTAGGGAGCCGGGATCTTCGCCGAGCGCAGCTCCCGGTTGGTCATCTCAATCAGCGTCTCCAGATTGGCTCCCGTCATAAACGGCCATCGGATTTCTCCCTGCTCCTTGCGCTTCTCCGCATCCTCGGCAATCCGGTCCAGGATACGTGCCAAAGGATCCCGGTCCATTTCCTGTCCGGATTCCAGTTCCTTTAAAATCACTGCCTGAAAGCTGCTGTTAAACATTCCTCCTCCCAGCGCTTCCTGGTCCAAGCAGAGCCGTTTCAGCTTAACCCTCATAATGGCGGCCAGGTCATTCCTGGACGGCATGAAAGCAAAAAAACGTCCGCTGATCCTGCCGTCCCGCAGCAGCTCCGGAGGAAGTTTGGAAATGTTGTTGGCCGTGATAAATGTGAGCACATTGGCCTTTCTGGACTGCATCCAGTCCAGGAGCTGTCCCAGCATGGCCAGCTTCACCTCATGGGTATTGTCATTGACGGAAAACATTTTTTCCACCTCGTCCATAAGCATGACACAGCTTCCGAAGGCGCTGATCCTGTCCAGATAGCGGCTCAGTCTGGCCTCCGATTCTCCCAGTTTGCTGCTCTGAATTCTGCTCAAATCAAACTGAAGAAGCGGAACCTGATACCGCCTTGCCGTTTCTCTTGCCATAGCCGTTTTTCCTGTTCCCGGAATCCCGCAGAGCAGCACTCCTTTGGGCGCGGGCGTCCCCTGTTTTCTGGCCGTGGCCGGATCTGCAAAATCCTCCTTTCGTTCATCCAGCCATTTTTCATATCCTCCCAGACCGGCGATTTTCTCATCCAGATCCAGTTCGATAAAGCGGATTGCCCCATCTTTTTCCGCCTCTTTCACTCTCTCCCGCTTAACCAGCTTCTTATGCTCCCCCTCCAGCAGGCCAGGGCACAGGCTGTCGCGAAGCTGATCCAGAATATCCTTCACCTGCTCTCCTGTCATGCCGACAAAATCATTGACATAGGCTTTCAGATCCTCATCCTTCTGAAAAAAAGTCCTGCCTCTGGCTTCCTCCTCTTTTCTAACCTCCGTGAGAAGCCTTTCATAAATGTCTCCGGGGGTAATATACCGGTCCCCGATCATTTCGATTTCGCCGGAGAGCCCGTCCGGGATCAGCAGCTCCGGAGAGGAAATCAAAAGCACGGCTTCCTTCAGCTCCCGAGAATCAAGGAACGCTTTGATCATCTTCCCCCGGTCGATTTCGGAAAACACCTGGAAGTCCGTCAGAACTGCTGCCTTCGGAATCAGCTTTACCTTTTCCTCCGTTCCGCTTTTCCTTCCTTCCGGAATTTTTACGGTCCCGATCACTCCTCCGGACTGATAAAGGCGGGTCATATCCATGCACTGGTATCTGGCAAGCATATGGCGGTAGGTGTGTTCCTCCTCTCCGCTGATGCCTATTTTTGCCCGCAGGGCTGAGGATTGGTTCACAGCCTCTTCGATGACCCTGCGGTTCTCTGATTTAAAATAGATAACCCTTTTTCTCCGGCTCATATTGGATATGGCTTCATCCAGATAACGGCTCCAGTCACTCATATGCCCTTCCTCCTACGTTCTTGCAGTCATATTGAAATACGGAGTTATGGTTTCCACATATTCCTTTAACGGTTCCTCCAGCAGAGCCAGCACATCGTTTCGAATTCCCTCCGTCACCCTGTCTGTCAGGCCGTCCCTGTACATCTGATCCAATCCTTTATAGGATACGGTTTTGACTCCTGTTTTCTGTTTTGTCCCCAGCAATCCCTTTTTGGTATATGTATAGGTCACATTCAAAGATCCTCCTCCGCGTATGGTCTGCTCCAGGTGAAGAAGGTTTTCGTATCCTTCAGACCGCCAGGCTTTGCTTCTCTTTTTTTCATAGCTTTCCATACTGAAGACAGCATTGCTGCATTCATTGGCAGTCATTTGGCCGAACACCAGCGCCGCCGCAGACTCAATGGTAACGCAGACCCCTTTCAGCGCGGAAAAATCAATCGCCGGCATATCAAAGCGGAAATCGTCTGCGTATCCCGGAAAGATTGCGTTGAATTTTTCCCGGAGCAGACCGGTGATAATTTCCTCCACATTCTGCTCCTGAAACCATGCTTTCGCCCCCTGCAGAACCGGCAGATTCAGATTTTCATTAAATTCCTTTTTATAATAATCCATATACCAGTCCTTGACCGATAAAAGCTCTTCTTTGTCCGCCCACTTTTTCATGGACTGCTTAAACGTCTCCCAGTCCTCGTGAACCCCTGCCCGGATTACCGATTCCTTCAGAGAAACGGCCCCGGGCAGCTTCTCCCTCACCTGCTTCATCACATCCCGCAGATACTGTCCCTTTCTCACTTCCGATATCAGCACGTAAGCCAATCCCTCTGAAACACAGTAATTGGGGTGATCGGTCAGAACCGGCTCCACGCCGAAAACCTCCTTTACCAGCTGCCGAACTTCCGGCATAACGGACACGCCTCCGCTCATGATAATCCGATGGGGAATAACAGGGTGAGCCGGATCATTCCCCTTCAGCACAAAGAATTTTTTCATCTCATCATAAAATGACTGGTAAACCGTTCTGCATCCCTCCAGCCAGGAATCGCAGGAAACCGGTTTTTTCAGAATCATAGAGCCCATGGCTTTTTCAAAATGATATGCCGTTACGGGAATCTGATTGATCGCCTGATCCATGACCCGGTCATCCACGAAAAAAGTCAGCCTGGGTTTCTTCCCGTTTTTGTCAGCCTCTCCTCTCAAGGTAATGGTATACGGAGCCGTAAGCTGCAGCTGACCGTCCATGCCGTAATAATTCTCTTTTGCAATCCTCAGCCCCAGCTTGTGTCCGTGATAGGATACCGGCTCTCTGTTTCCGTACTGCTCCCGCAGTTCCTTCCACAGAAGCTTCAGCAAATTTTCGTCCAGAAGATTGCCTCCGAACTGAAAGCTGTCCTCCCCTCCCTCCGGAATTCCATGAGTTCCCACCACCGTTATGTCAAAGGTACTGGAGCCGTTGTCCAGAATGACGATCACCTCGCTGCGCTTGATCCGTTTTTCTCCCCACTTGGGATCCAGCTCGCGGGCCAGGGCCGCGTTGGACTCCTTGTGAATCGCCACATACACCGGCGCCGTCACGCTGTCCGGCAGCTTCAGCCTGCTCTGCAGCAGCCTGGCATATTCTTTTTTCCCATTTTCCCATCCTTCGCTGGAAGGGCATCCCACCAGTATGACGGTGGGCTTGTTTCTGTCAATCAGTCCCCCCGTTTCACACTGAAACACCCGGTTGACGGCAATGTTGAAGCCTTCGGCCATAACCTCCTCATAGGTAAGCTCCCTGGTCTGTCCGTCATCAAGGCGGAATTTGTTCTTCGCCTCCTCCGTCCCGGGACACTTTTTGAAATTGTAATATCTTACTCCTCCGTCATTTCTGGTAAGCTCCGATTCCCGCACATCCACCACCAGAGTCCGGTACGTGGGGCTGATATAATATGCGTTGGGATTTTTCCACAGAGTGGCAGCCTCATTGAGCGGCAGCACTTTGATGGAATAGCCCCCCTTGATCATATCCCATTGGACGATCATCACGGATATTTCCCCGTCTCCGTAATCCAGACCGATCAGGTTGTAAGAATCGATCTTGTCCGGAAGGGGAATATGGAACTGTTCCAATAACGGGATCAATTTTGTCTTTTTCATGCGAATTCCTCTTTATCTTCCTCCCGGCAGCGCCGGTATATTATCATAGGGTTAATATGTGTCCGGGTGAAACACAGAGCAGCTTCTCCGGTTCCCGGACGGAATACAGATACAGTCCGGGCCAGGATGCTTCCCCGGGAATAAAATCCACCCGAATCCGTTCCGATTCTCTGCATTCCAAAGAATCATGGGAGATCCAGCGAAATTTATATTTCCTGCTTTCTTCATTGAAGACTTCGATTCCCTTCCGGATCTGAAGTCCCAGAGAAAGGGCCGTAGCCTGATCCGGTACGTCCTCGGTCCGGCTGATCTGCTCCATAACCGGCTTCATGATCTGCAGGAGCCGAAAATAAACCCAGTCCTTCTCCCTCAGCTGGAGATAAGCGGCTGTTCTCCTGGCCTCCGCAAGGTACTGCTCCCTGCGTTCCAAGTTCTTCGCAGTGATCTTCTCATCTTCTTCCGTCTCCTTTTGAAGCTGATCCCGTTCCTCCTTCATCCGGCGCAGTTCCTCTTTATTTTCCTTCGTGGCGAATCGGCTCCACTCTTCCAGAAGCGCTCTGATTTCAGAGTCCTCCCATTGCGCAGCGTCTCTGCTCTCACGGAGCAGAGTTTCCATTTCCTTAATAATCGGCGGAACCGGTCCTTCTTCCATACTTCTCTCATAAGCGGAGCTTTCCTCCTCTTCCGGCTCTCTGTAAGGCTCCGGCTCCGTCACCGCCGTCATCCGGCTCAGAAGCTCTCCGTTCTTTTTCATGCGGTATTTCAAATTCCGCATACTGTTGGAAATGCTGGCCAAAAGCTCCTCATAGGACTGTGCCGAGGTACAGCCGGCCAAACAGATCAGATCATCCCTGATTCCGTCAAATACTCCGGCGTAAACGCTGATCCTTTCAAGATAAACTGCCTCCTCTTTCTTCCTGCGGCTGTATTCCTTTTCCGCCTGCTCCAGCAGCTTTTCCGATCGGTCTCTCTCACCGCCTGCGGCTTTCCTGGCCTTTCGCGCCTGTTCCAGCTTCCGGTATCCATCCCTCATCTGATTTCCGAACTGCACATATCTCTCGAGCTTTCTCTTTGATTCTGATGCGGCTTCTCCCCTGCTCAGCGATTCTGCCAGACTGCGGATGCACTCTTCCGGAATATTCACGTACCAGTATTTCTTTCGCCCGAATTCCAGGCAGACTCTGGCATATGTGATTCCGTCATTCTCAAAAATATCCGTGATTTTCGCGTTCTTCGCGAACAGCTCTTTACCCGTTCTGTTCATCATGCTTCCTCCGTGTTCCGCAGCAGGTTCCGATCAGCTCATATTTTCCGCTCCTTCCCCTTGCAAACAGCCCCGGCAGCTCCGTCGCTTCCGGAGAATCATCCAGGAAACAGACTCTGAGTCCTTCCTCAGCCGCCACCCTGGAATCATCCGCAAAAATAGGAAAGCATCCGTTCTTTTTCAGCTCCTCCCGGATGAACGCAATTCGCTCCGCACATCCTTCGGCAGCTCCCTCTTTCTGTCTGCGGCTGACCTCATACAGAGCCGGACCGGTAGTTCTGATCAGTTCTTTAAAATTCATAAATCCGCTGTAATGGGCCAGCATCCTGCGCTGCTGCTCCACCGCTGCCGACAGCGTTTCCGTATCCTTGGAAAGGCAGAGCCGTCTGTACTCCTCCAGATCAACGGTCTCCTGTTCTTTCCGGACAGAAAAACCGTTCTCTGACAGCTGCCCTGTGATTCTGGAATTTTCGAAAACGATTCCTGTCTCATTGAGAAATTCCTCCCGGGATATATCCCCTTGTCTCATCCGCCGTGTCAGCCCCAGCAGATTCTGATATACGCTTCCGTAACGCAGGAATATGTCCCTGTACTGCTCCTCCCCCTTTTTTTCCTCGATCTTTTCAATCAGCCGGCAGTATTCCTCCGTCAGCCTTTCTTTCTCCCGCTGCCCGTCCTTTTCCCGCTGCCGATTCTCTTCCTGCCGTTCCTGTATGATTTTTCCGCTGTCCCGGCGTCCTCTCTCCCGTCCGTGTTCCCCGGCCTTTTCCTCCTTCCGGCCCGGCTCTCCGTCTTTTCTCCGCAGAACCGCAAACACCGCAAAAACGCCCAATATGAACAGCGCTGCCGCAAAAAAGCGAATGATCACAACGCCCATACCTTTTTTCTCTCCTCTCTCTTTTCCGATCTCTGTATTTATTCTATCGGCCGCAAGGGAATTTATCATTTCATTTCCTGACACAGTCCATTCTCCTTCCCTTTCCGTCATGTGAGACCGGTCTGGCGAATCAGCCCGCTGACACTGTCATAGTAAGCGATCAGCCGGTCTGATACGGCAATTTCCGTCGTGACAGCATCATCCCACTTACGGATTCGTTCATTCCGGAAATTGTACAGCTCCATTCCCGTTTCCCCCGCCAGAACATATCCCAGAGGGCAGACGGCAGCGGCATAAACCGGTCCCTGTACGGACAGGCCGCTGTCGGTCAGTATCTCTCCGTCCTTATTCATGCAGATATACCGTTTTTCCATGACAGAGGCCGAAACCGTATTTTCCCACGTCAGTTTTGTTCCGTCTGCCAGAACCGGGGTTCCCTTTTCCCCCACTGCTGCTCCCCCATTCTGTCCCACTCCCGCCAAAAAGAACTTCTCCTGCTCCCATCCTTTTTTCCTTATGGGACTGGCAATATGTCCGTCCTCCAAAAGAAGGCAGTAATCTTCTCCCCAGGCGGATACGGATACCGCGGGCCGGTCCGGAATCTTCTCCGGCCAGGCGCAGGTCTCATTCAGCTTTCCGTCCTTATTAATCACCAGCGTTCCGTACACATTGCTGTGAGCCCAGCAGGCGGGACAGGACTCCTCTATATTCAGATACCTGGTTTCCGGCCCGCAGGCTGCACACAGCTTTCCATTTTCCAAAAGCAGTACCGTATCCCCCAGAACGGAAAATCTGGGAAGAAAATACAGAAAATGCCCGGACTGCCGAATGGCATACAGAGCCTCACCGCCGTTCAGCCTTCGGCGGAGAACGGAATCTCCTATCGAAACCGTAACAGCCCGCTCCTGCCTGTTGACAATCTGAACAATCTGCATTCTTCCTTCGTCCCCTTCGTCAGGCAGGCGCCATTCTCCCAGCATGAACTGCTCTCCATCACGGATTATGATGGGATTCTCCGTCCTCACATCCACAGGGCGGTTTCTCTCCAGCACCTTCTGAAGGCTGTCATAAGACTGCTCCGGGAGAATGCCTGCCTGAATATGAAGGTGAAGGCAGAGAAACAGCGCTGCCGCTCCGTCGGGAGAAAATCGTTTTTTCCCTCCGTCCGTAATTTTGTTCAGCAGTCTTTCCGTACTTTGCTCAAATTCCTCCGGTTTCGGGCATCCAATATAAATCTTCTTTCCCTGCTCATCCAATACCGCATGGCGATATAAACCGCCGATATACTCGGTAAGAGCGGAAATCCTCACCCGGATTCCCGATCCCCCTTCCTCCCTTTCAAAATAGAGAGAGTAAAACCCCGATGCACATTTTTCCGGATTCTTCAGAAGAGGAACCGGACTGATCCCTTTCTCCTTTCCGTCTGGCTGTCGGAGCCCGAAAAGCATCAGCCGTACATACGCAGGGCTGACCTCTTTCACAAAATTCTCATAAGGAAAGCTGTCCTTTTCCAGCTGATCATACAACTCAGAAAAATCAAAGTATTGCCGAAATGCCTCCAGGCTGCTGATCGCGATTCCCTTGATCTTAATTCCCATTCTGTCCCGCCTTTCTCTCCTACCTGTCTCCAAACAGGGGCGGCTCATTCACCTCCGCCAGACACCGATCTACCTGTTCCGTTTCGTAAATTTTATTCACCAGACATTCCGCGATCACATAGTCGGACCGGCTGTCACTGTCCAGAGGATGACCTGCCGACCAGAGAAACTCTGTCGCTTCCCCATAGCTGAGACGGAAAAGAATGCACAGTCTCCTCATATCCCTTCCGTACTGCGGGCCGATCCCGTGCTGCTTCAGCATACGGTACCATTTGTTGTGACCGCTGAGGTAAGAGTTCAGCTCGGTGACCGTTCCTTTTTTCCCCTTATCCTTCATATATGTATGATACCGTCTGAAGTATTTTTCCGTGAGACTGTCAAAACGGTTTCCGCTGATCCTGGCATACTGCCTCCAGGACTTTTTCACCCATTCCTTATCCAGCGATTTCCTGCCTTTTTCCTCTTTTCCCACTTCCCGGATCTCCCGGAAACGCATATATTCATCCAGACTGTCTGCCAGTACCTCCTCCATCTCAAGAAGCCGTTCCTCCTCCAGAGAACGGCTGAAATGCAGCAGTATCTGATAATCCAGATCGCTGTTCATCTGCCATACCTCCCTTTTCTCCCAGATGGATATTTGTACAAAATATAACATATATTCTTTGCTAATACCAGATAACTCCTATGAATCTTGGGAATTATACGAATTATTTTTGTAAAATAAAAAATATTTGCAAACTTTTTTCTTCTGATTTCCGCGCGCCGGAAGAGGAATATTGTTCCGCGGAAGGTTTTCTGCTATAATTGCCCTAACAGCCCGGAAAGGCAGAAACGAGGGAGGACGCCTATGGATTTCAGAGAACTGCAGTACGTGATTGCCGTAGCCAAATACCAGAATATAACGAAAGCAGCCAATTCCCTGTATATCGGCCAGCCTACGCTGACCAAGTTCATCCAGAACCTGGAAAGCAGCCTGGGACAGAAGCTGTTCCGCCGGCTGGGCAATAAATTCCTGCTCACCTACGCAGGGGAGGTTTATATCCGCAAGGCGGAGCAGATTCTGCTGCTGAAAAAAGAGCTGGATCAGGAGCTCAGCGACATTGTCCGGTCCAACATCGGCATTCTGAAGGTGGCATTTCCCGTCATGAGAGGCACCTATATGCTCCCCTGCACCATTCCGGCGTTTTACAGTCTCTACCCGCAGGTCCGCCTGGACATTGTGGAAGCCGACTCCGACCTGCTGGAGGATATGCTGCTGAAGGGTGAAACCGACCTGGCCTTCTTCAATCTTCCCGTGAGGAGCAGCAGCATTGACTATGAAATCATCAGTCATGAAGAAATCCTTCTGATTCTGCCTGCCGGCCATCCTTTGGAAGAAAAGGCCGTCCTGCGGGAAGGCTGCAAATACCCCTGGCTTCCTTTGGATCTGCTGAAGGACGAGAAATTCATCCTGTTCACAAAATCCCAGCGGACACGCCAGATTGTGGACAGCCTGTTCACTCACTACGGCATCCGTCCCCATATTTTTTTCCAAACCAGGAACATTCAGGCCGCCCTTACGCTGGCCTCCAAAGGATACGGAGCCTGTTTTGTCAGCGAAACCCACTTGAAGCACGTTCAGTTTGAAACCCCTCCTCTGTGCTTTTCCATCGGCGAAGGATCCACCACCGTGGACTTTGTGGCCGCCTTTCGGAAAAACTCCTATCTTCCCTATCATGCCAAGGAATACATCAAAATCGTCAAATACTTTACCTGAATTTCTCCCGCAGCCTGCGTACCATAATAAAAAGGGGCACAGCCGAAAGGCCATGCCCCTGCGGCGCGTACGCGCCCGGTCATCACTCAGTTCAGAGGAACAATCCTCCTAAATGGAACACTCCCAGGAAAGCCATCAGTACGTTTACTCCGATGTTCACCGCAGAAAGAAGAAACAGAGTTCGGAATAAGCGGTTCTGCTCGGTGGTGCTCAGCTCCTTAGCCGCACTGTAGGAGGACATAATGATGGCTCCTCCCGTAGACAGGGGGCTGATGGCAGCTGCAAAAGACGTGGCGGTAATGGCGGAGATCAGTTCCACATAATTTACTCCGGAACCAAAGGTATCCACGATCTCGGCGGCAATGGGATAAAGGGTGGGCATAACCACGCCTGTGGTGGAGCTGACCCAGGACAGCACGCCGGAGGTGGCTGCCATAATGGGAGCTGCCGTGCGCTCGCTCATAAAGGAGATCAGGAAATCGGAAATCAGAGAAATACCGCCCAGTTCGGAAATCACGTTAACCAGAAGTCCCACGCCTACGATCAGGATCAAGGTACCCCAGGGAATTCCCTTAATCGCCTTTTTCTCATCCACACAGCCTAAAAGGATCAGCACGCTGGCCATGGCAAAGGCAAAGAGGCCTACGTCCAGCTTAAAGCCGATGCAGCAGATCACCATGGTCGCTATGGCAGCCACCGTCATCAGCTGCTTTCCGTTGAATTTTGGAATCTCCGACCATTTCATGGGATTATCTGCCTTTACCCGATATCCTTTGTAGGCAACGTAGATGATCATGGTAAATACAAAGCCGGAAAGCAGGGTGGACAGAAACAGATGGAGTCCGAAGCCGGAATAGCCCAGCGGCTCCGACAGGCTTTTTGCCAGAACTCCCGTCATGGACAGGACGGATGCACAGCCTGCGTTGGCTCCCAGCTTGGCATACAGCGCGGTGGCAAAAGGATTGATATCCATTTCCAGAGCCAGATAGATGGCGAAGGTAGTCATGAGAATACCTGTCGCAATATGTCCCGGACCGATGGCCGAAATAAAGGCGGACAGCAGGAACATCAGGATGGGAATCAGAAATGTATTTTTTCCCACCAGAGCAATTACCTTTTTGGAAATCAGATCCAGCGTTCCGTTTACGGACGCCAGGCCGAACAGGAAGGTAACGCCCACCAGGGTCACAAACATAGAGCTGTTAAAGCCTGCGATAATCTCGCTCGTTTTCATTCCTCCGGCCATTCCAAGCACATACGCTGCTCCGATGGACAGAAATCCCAAATTTACTTTTTTGATAAAACCGATGGCCACTACAACGGCCAGGACAATCAGAGATATTAAAGCCATATTCATTCTTTTCCCCTCTTCTTTCCGCTATGCTTAACAGCAGTACACATTTCCTTCCAAAAGCAGATTGGCCGTACGGAATCCGAAAGTGTCCCGAATCCGCAGCTCTCCGCAGTTCTCTTCATACTCCACTCCCGCTTCCACAGTTCCGTCCGGATGGCCGATGCGGAATTTCAGCGGATCAGCATCCTCTTTCAGGACCTGACGCACCACAGTTCCCTCTGTAACCGCCGCTGCGGCGATGCACATGGCTCCCGTCATGGCCAGCGTAGGATGAGGCTTCTGCATGGACATCATTCGGACAGTCAGATCAATGTCCGCCTCCTCTACCTTCTTTCCTCCCGCCGTCACATAAGACTGTGCCGGAGAAACTACAGTCATTTTAGGGATTCCCGGGGTTTCCCAGGCCGAGCGGTCCGGATCCTGTATGAGCCCCATTTTCACTGCCGCAGTTCCCCGTATTTTCTCCAGAAGTTCCAGAACTTCCAGATCGGCATTCAGTTCTCCCGGCAGCTCCGTTCCCTTCAGTCCCACGTCCTCCGCCTTTACGAACACCAGAGGATTGGCCGCGTCCACGATGGAGACCGTCACCGGTCCCACTCCGGATACCTCCAGAACATCCACCGGATTTCCTGTGGGAAGCAGCCGTCCGGAAACCGTTCCCGCCGGGTCAAGAAACTTCAGCTTTATGGGAGAAGCCGTCCCCTGCACGCCTGCAATGGCATAGTCGCCGTCATACTTCACACAGCCGTTCTCCACCTCCACCTCTGCTTCGATGATCTTTCCCGTGTTCACGTTGTGGATCCTCACGGAGGTAATCGGCTCTCTTGCCTTTACCAGTCCCCGCTCCACGGCGAACGGTCCTACTGCCGCCGAGATGTTCCCGCAGTTTCCCTTGTAGCTCACCAGCGGCTTATCCACCGACACCTGGGCAAAGGTATAGTCCACGTCCGCGTCCTCCCTCTGGGATACGCCGATGATTGCAACCTTGCTGGTGACGGAAGTGGCTCCTCCCAGCCCGTTCAGCTGCTTCTGATCCGGACTGCCCATAACCTTCAGAAGCACCCGGTCTCTTTCCTCCTGATCAGACGGAAGGTCATTTTCCAGAAAAAATACTCCTTTGCTGGTTCCTCCCCGCATAACCAGACAGGGAATGTGATATTTTTTATTCATACTCGGTTTCCTCCTGTGACTCCAAATCTGTACAATTTCAACAAAACGTATTCTGTTCGCTATAGCGTTTTTGTAAATCTCTTCTGTACCTTTACTATAACACCGGAATATGTATTCGTCCAATTCATGTTATAAATATTTTTTATTCATTTAAGGAATAGTTTTCCTTAAAAATAAAAAAGCGCTCCCTCAGTCATTTCTGACTGAAGGAACACTTCTTTCCGCAATCAATCACAGGTTCAACCGCACTGCCGGTCCCTGCAGCTCATCTCTTTTTATCCAATCAGGCCCTTATCCATATATCCTGCCAGCTCCTTGGCAAAATAAGTGAGCAGAATGCTGCAGCCGGCCCGGTAAATGCTGGCTGCCGTCTCGCAGATCAGCTTTTCTTCCTCAATATATCCCAGCTGGCCTCCCGCCTTGATCATGGCATATTCTCCGCTGACGCTGTAAGCCGCCACAGGCACATCCACCAGATCGGCGGTTTCCCGGATAATGTCCAGATAAGACAGAGCCGGCTTGATCATAATAATATCGGCTCCCTCTTCCAGGTCCGCCAGCACTTCCTTTCTCGCCTCTCTCCGGTTATGGTAATCCATCTGATAAGATTTCCGGTCACCGAAAGCGGGGGCAGAGCCTGCCGCGTCCCGGAAAGGACCGTAAAAGCCGGAGGCATATTTGGCCGCATAAGACATGATGGGCACGGTGGCATAGCCGTTTCTGTCCAGAATCTGGCGGATCGCTCCCACCCGGCCGTCCATCATATCGGAGGGCGCCACCATATC
>CALWEP010000126.1 GCA_944377325.1 uncultured Lachnospiraceae bacterium | reverse complement strand
GCTACGGCGCTGGATGCGGCCAGATTCCTTGTGATGGAATAAATATGGTCCAGATTTACGATGGTGGATTTGGAAATCCGCATAAAGCTTCCCGGCAGGCTTTCTTCCAGCTCATACAGCTTGTGCTCCGTGAGATACAGCCGGGAAGCCGTGTGTGCCTGGATATGTTTCCCTTCGGTTTCAAAAAACAGGATTTCATCCAGCGGCACAAAATAGCTGGTGCCCATATCCTGCAGGGAAATGCAGTTCTTTTCCGGCTCCGCCTTCGCGATGTCCTGTTGCAGCTTCAGGATATGCTCTTCCATTCTCCCGCACCGGATGATCACCTCATCCTCGGCAAGCGCCGGATCGATTTCGATTTTTACCTTCATTGGCGTCTCCTCTGCGGCGTGCCGCTTTTCTTTGCTGTTGATAATTCTGATTATACAGATGCGCCATCCGGGGTCAACCGTTTTGGAGCAGGAGGTGGAAAACAGGGAATAAGAGGTGAAAAACGGGAGCTGAAAAGGTGCGCGCCCTGATGTGGTACGCATCCACAGCAATGCGGCGGCATCCTCTGTTCGGAAGATACCGCCGCCTGTCCGTACGGAACCGGTCATTCTCTCAGATCCGCGTTCCAATCGTAAATAATGCCGGTTGGAGGATCGATTTCAAATTCATATTTCATCCCATCGTAAAACAGCTCGCCCTCATAGCGTCCTCTGCCATCCTCCTGCTCCTGACGGATGCTGACATCAGCCGCATCCGAGCCGGGAACCTTTGCCTGTACCGCGGCCTGCGCTTCCTCCGGGGTGACGGGAGAGCCGCCGAGTACATCCAGCCATTCTTCGTCCACCTCATAATCCGCGCCTACAATACGGCCGTCAGAAATGGCGATTTCAAAATCATAATCCCCATATTCCGTTTCAAATTCCACCTGAAAAACGGGGATTCCGCTTTCCTCATCCTGCTCCACCTTCCGGTTGAAAGCGTCTGCTTCCGGCACGCCTGCATTTTCCAGAGCCAGGGCAAAAGCGGCGTCCTGGTCTATGGTATGTGTCCCGCTTTCAGCGGAGACGGAAGACTGCGGGGCATCCGGGAGGGAATCCGGAGATCCTGCCGGAGCAGAGTCCGGACGGGGTTCGGTCTGAATCTCTACGGAGGAGGGAGTCTGGGCTGCAGGAGTTCCGGCAGCGGGAGCTTCGGCCGCCGGGGCCCCGTTGTCCGGCCGGGCAGCGGAACAGCCGGAAAAAAGCAGGCAGAGAACAATGGCTGAAAGGTTCACGGGGAGCAGAGCTTTTCTGAAAATTCGTCTGATCATAAAAAACCACCTTTCCCGGAAGGGCTCCGGATCATTTTCCATATAAAGCAGCACCCCGCCCACATTCGCCCCATCGCCTCTATCGAGGTTCCCGTCCAGCTCCTTGCGGAGCTGAGGCTGCTCATGGGGTGGGGTGACTGCTTCGCAGTCCGGATTCAGAATGGATAACATGTGCTTACCTACAGGCACGGCACGCGTGTTGGCCATTCTGAACCGGCTGTGAATGGTAACTATATAAATCATAACATAACCCGTCTGATAAATACAGGTTTACACACTCTGTATAAATCCACTATAATAAGCTCATAGTAAGAAAAGATTGCCGCCGGGAATGCGGCAGGAAAAGAGGCAGGCATGAAATATCAGGATATGCCCTATGAACGGGTGGATTTTGACCGGGTGGAGAAGGAATTCGACGGTCTGAAACAGGATTTTTCCGCGGCGAAGAGCGGAGAGGAGCAGTTCGCGGTTCATGAAAGGTATTATGCCCTGCGGGACCGGGTGGATACCATGATGACTCTGGCACAGACCAGACATGACGGAAATACCGCAGATGAATTTTACAGCGGGGAACAGGATTATTATGATGAGATGAGTCCGCGCTACAGCAACATGGTGATCGAGTACCAGAAGCTTCTGTACGATTCCCCTTACCGGGAGGCCCTGGAGGAAAAGATCGGGCCGGTGGCCTTTAAAAACATGGAGCTTTCCCGTAAATCCATGCAGGAAAAGCTGATTCCGCTGGTACAGGAAGAAAACGCGCTGGCGACCTCCTACGAGAAGCTTCTGGCAGGTGCGAAGATCGACTGGGACGGCGAGACACTGAATCTGTCGCTGCTGCGTCCCTATCTGAGAAACCCGGACAGAGAGATCAGAAGGAAGGCATGGAAGAAGTTTTCCGCCTTTTTCCGGGAAAATGAAAAAGAGCTGGACGACATCTATGACAAGCTGGTGAAAAACCGCACGCAGCAGGCGAAGGAGCTGGGCTATGAGAACTACGTGGAGCTGGGCTATTACCGCATGAACCGCAACTGCTATGACAAGGTGCAGGTGGAGGCTTTCCGCAGCCAGGTGAAGAAGGATTTTGTTCCCTTTGTGGAAAAGCTGCATGAAAAAAGAAAGGAACGCCTGGGCCTTCAGAAGCTTTCTTATATTGACGAGGGCGTTTATTTTAAGGACGGAAATCCCAATCCCACGGGAACGCCGGAGGAGATCCTGGCGGCCGGACAGCGGATGTATGAGGAGCTGTCTCCGGAGACGAAGGAATTTTTTGACTTCATGATGGAAAACGGTCTCTTTGATGTGCTTGGCCGCAAGGATAAGAGGGTGGGCGGCTACATGACCTATTTCCCTCTGTATCATGCGCCCTTCATCTTCGCCAACTTCAACGGAACCAGCGGGGACGTGGACGTGATCACTCATGAATGCGGCCATGCCTTCCAGGGCTATCTTTCCGGAAAGGATCCCATCCGGGAGCATGCGGACATTACCATGGAGACGGCGGAATGCCATTCCATGTCCATGGAATTTTTCACGGAAAAATGGATGGAGTGGTTCTTCGGAGACGGAGCTGATGCCTACCGGGAAATGCATTTTGAGGACGCCTGTATGTTTATTCCCTATGGGTGCATGGTGGATGAATTCCAGCATATCGTCTATGAAAATCCGGAACTGACACCCGCGGAAAGAAAGGCGGCGTGGAGCAGGCTTGAGAAGGAATATAAGCCTCATCTGGATTATGAGGGAGATCCCTTCTTTGGTGAGGGAGGCTACTGGCAGCAGCAGCATCATATCTACAGCTTCCCGTTCTACTATATTGACTATGTGATCGCACAGACTGTGGCCTTTGAGTATAAGCTGTGGATGGATGAGGATTATGAGGCCGCGTGGAAGAGCTATCTGAAGCTGTGTAAGCTGTCCGCCTCCGATTTCTTCACCAACATGATCCCCGAGGTGGGGCTGAAGCTCCCCTTTGAAGAGGGCTGCATGAAGGAAATGGCGGAAAAACTGGAAAAGAAGCTGGAAAAGAAAGCGTAAGCCAATGAATTATATTGTACTGGACCTGGAATGGAATCAGGGAAATGAGGAAAAAGAAAAGCAGAGAAAGGATATCCCTTTCGAGATCATAGAGATCGGTGCGATTAAGCTGGATGCCCGGATGGAGTTTGGCGGCAGCTTTCATGAGGTCGTGAAGCCGCAGGTCTATCAGGAAATGCACCGGATGACAAGGCAGCTTCTCCATATGGATATGGAACAGCTGCAGGAGGGCGATTTGTTTCCGGATGTTTGTAAGCGATTCCTTTCCTGGTGCGGTACGCCGGCGCAGGGAGACGACGCGGGAAAACATGTGCGGGACGGGGCGCCCGGGCCGGAGAGTACGGCGAAGGCAGGAGAAACATACGCTGGAGGTGGAAATGCTGTGGCTGCGGTTCCCTGGCTGTTCGCCACCTGGGGGCCGCAGGATCTGACAGAGCTGCAGAGGAACATGCGGTTTTACGGGATGGGGCCTCTTGCCGGAGGCCCGGTGAAGTTTTACGATATTCAGAAGCTGTTCAGCATCGCCTTTGAGGACAAAAAAATCCGGAGGAATCTGGAATATGCGGTGGATTTTCTGAAGATTCAGAAGGACGGTGCATTCCACCGCGCTCTGAGCGACGCCTATTATGCGGCCCGGGTGCTTCAGCAGATCCGGGATCCGCAGGTACTGCAGAAGGTGTCCTTCGATACCTTTCAACTGCCGCAGAGCCGGAAGGACGAGGTCCGCATCGTGTTTGACGATTATGCCAAGTATATTTCCAGACGCTTCGACGATAAGGCTCAGCTTCTTACAGACAGGGAGGTGGCAAGCACGAAATGCTACATCTGCCGCCGGAACCTGAAACGGAAGATCAAATGGTTTACTCCGAATGGAAAGCATTATTACAGCCTTTCCTTCTGCGGCCAGCATGGCTATATGAAGGGAAAAATCCGCATCCGCAGGGCGGAGGATGACGGGGTTTACGCGGTGAAGACCACGAAGTTCATTTCGGAGGAGGAAGCGGATGAGCTCTTCCGCCGGAGGGACGCTGCGAAGGGGCAGAAAGGCTTAAACAGGAAGAAAAAAGAAGTCTGAGGACTGCCCCTTCTGGCCGGCAGAGCCGGCGGGTGTCCCGTGTTCAGATCAGAGAAACACGGCATTCCCGCCTTTCTTCCGTAATCCGGATCAGCGCGCCGGACGGGCTGTCTTCCACGGGACAGTCCGTCCGGACCTTTTCGGCCGTAATCCCGTGGAGCAGGAAGGAAAGCCCATTCAGGTCGCTGTCAGCCGTAAAAAGGATTCCGGTCTCGTCATATGTGGCATTTACATGGCAGATATCGCGGCCCTTCTGATCAACCAGACGGCAGGTGCAGCAGCTTCCCTTTTCCAGCTCATACAGATGGAGTACCGTTTTATCCCTGTAATCATAATCCGGTCTGTCAGAAACAGAGCCAACCGCGAGAAGAGTTCCGGGCCTTACATACAGAGGCAGAGAAAAGTAGTCGTATTCTCCTTCAAAGTAGCGTCCTCCTGTTTTGACCTCTCCGGTGAAATAGTCGGTCCATCTTCCCTCCGGCAGATAATACCGGACCGTTTTGTCCTCACTGAATATCGGTGCGACGAGAAGAGCATCTCCCAGCATATATTCTGTGTCAATAAAGGCTGCCGCGGGATCCTGAGGAAATTCAAATACCAGAGGGCGCATCATGGGAGTTCCATCCTCATGTGCCTCCACAGCTCTGGAATACAGGTACGGCATCAGTGAGCATTTCAGCCTGCTGAAGAAGCGGACCACATCAACGGCCTCTTCATCAAAGACCCATGGAACCCTGTAGCTGGAGGAGCCGTGCAGACGGCTGTGGGAGGAGAGCAGGCCGAAAGCGGCCCATCTTTTATAAAGATCCGGCGTGGCCGTACTTTCAAAACCGGATATGTCATGGCTCCAGAAGGAAAAGCCGGACATGGAGAAGGACAGGCCGCCTCGGAGGGTCTCCGCCATGGAGGGATAATTTGCAGAACAGTCTCCGCCCCAGTGGACAGGGAACTGCTGGCCGCCCGCAGAGGCGCTTCTTGCGAAAAGAACGGCTTCTCCTTCTCCTTTCACCTCCTTCAGAAGATTGAATACACATCTGTTGTAAAGGAAGGTGTAATAGTTGTGCATGCCCGCCGGATCGCTTCCGTCATACCAGGAGACGTTGACCGGGATTCTTTCTCCGAAATCGGTCTTGAAACAGTCTACTCCCATGTCCAGAAGGGTTTTCAGCTTTGAGGTATACCATGTACAGGCTTCAGGATTGGTAAAATCCACCAGACCCATACCGGCCTGCCAGTTATCCGTCTGCCAGACGCCTCTGCCGTCTGCGCGTCTTACCAGACAACCATTTTCTGCGCCTCCCCGGAAGAAAGGGGT
>CALWEP010000125.1 GCA_944377325.1 uncultured Lachnospiraceae bacterium | reverse complement strand
CCTCCTCTCCCTTTTCAATCCGGCTCAGGACCTCATAATCCAGGGCCGCCCCGTAGGGAAGGCGGGTAGCCATACAGGGGGTGGACGGGCGGGAGGCTGCGGAAATCCCGTATTCCGCAGCCAGCTCCTTCACTTCACCTTTCGTAAATCCGGCCTCCGCCAGAGGGCTTTTGATCCCCAGCTCCCTTACAGCCCGGATTCCCGGCCGGTACACATGAAGATCATCCTCATTCGTTCCCTCCATAACCAAGGCAGCCTTCTTTTCTCCCGCAATTTCCAGCAGGCGGCCGAACAGCTGCTTTTTGCACAGATAGCACCGTTCAGGCGGATTGTTTCGGATCTCCTCCAGCTCCAGCTCGTCAATGGCTTCCACCAGATGAACCCCTCCCAGCTCCGCCGCCACTTTTCTGGCATTCTCCAGATCGCAGGCAGGATGGAGGCGGCTGTCAAAGGTGACGGCGTACACCGTCCTCCCGTGGCTTCTTCCGCTGTCCACAGCCAGTTTTAAAAGCAGGCTGCTGTCCACTCCCCCGGAAAAGGCCAAACAGACGTCCTGTTCCCCGTACCGGTCCATCAGAGAAAGCAGTTTTCTTTTTTTCTCGTCCCAGCTTCCGTTCTCTTTCATTCCTGCTCCTTTTCTCCGCCGTTTTCCGCCAGTCCTCTCACCAGACCGTAGGCTTCCCCGAAAGAAAGACCGCCTGCTTCGCAGAGCCTTTTTACACTCTCATATTCCGGATAGGCCTCCTGCCGTCCTTTCCGGCTGCACACTTTGACCGCGGCCGGTCCCCATTCCGTTTCCACCGTCTCTTTTCTTCTCTCCAGCACCGTCCGCCGCACTTCGTAGCGGCGGATTCCGATGGTGGTGGTGTGGCAGAAAATCAGATCCTCCAGGGCCTCCCTCTCTCCTTCCCCGCATATAACGGAAAGCTCCCAGGCCGGACGGTTCTTTTTCATCTGAATCGGGGTAAAATAAACATCCAGGGCCCCCGCTTCAAACAGCTTTTCCATGGTATAGCCCAAAGCTTCCCCCGTACAGTCGTCAATATTGGTCTCCAGCTTCCACAGAATGTCCTTCCTCTCCGGTTCCGGACAAAGAATCATGGCCCTCAGGATATTCGCGTTTTTAAAGTCCTTATTTCCCGCTCCCACACCGATCTTTTCAATGGTGTAGCGCTCCGGAAGTTCCTCCCCGCAGCCTATGGCCGCAGCGATGGCTGCTCCGGTGGGAGTCACCATCTCTCCTTCATTGTCCGTAAGGTGCAGCCGCAGACCGCAGGCCGCCGCAATATTTGCCGTAGCCGGTACGGGAACAGGCATTACCCCATGCTGGCAGCGAACGTAGCCTCTTCCCTCCGACAGAGGAGAAACGATCACCTTTCCGACCCCCAGATCATCCAGAAGAACAGCTGTGCTCACAATATCCACAATGGAATCCACCGCTCCCACTTCATGGAAATGCACCTCTTCCACCGGCAGGCCGTGAGCCTTTGACTCCGCCTCCGCCACAATCTCAAACATCCTCCGGGCCAGCGCCTTCACCTCCTCCTTTTCCTGAAGGCGTCCGATGATCTCATAGATGTCATACAGGTTGCGGTGCTCATGGGGATGGCCGTGATGGTGATCATGTTCATGATCGTGGTCATGGCCGTGATGATGCTCATGCTCGTGGTCGTGGCCGTGATGATGCTCATGCTCATGGCAGCCCTCCAGATGCACGTCAAAATCATAAGCGTCTATTCCGCATTTTGATGTTCTTCCGAAATGCAGGTGATAGCCGTCCACCCCCAAACTCTTCAAAGCCCTCTCCAGGCGCTCCCGATCCGCCCCCAGATCCAAAAGAGCTCCCACCGTCATATCTCCGCTGATTCCCGAATAGCATTCCAGGTATAAAATTTTTTCCATATTATTTCACCGCCAATCTGTTGATTTGTGTACTGAGATAACCTGCGCCGTAGCCGTTGTCAATATTCACTACGCTGATGCCGTTGGCGCAGGAGTTGATCATGGTAAGAAGGGCGGACAGACCGCCGAAGTTCGCCCCGTATCCCACGGAGGTGGGAACGGCGATCACAGGATTCTCCACCAGGCCGGCAATCACCGTTCCCAGCGCTCCCTCCATTCCGGCCACAGCCACCACGCAGTTGGCCTTCCGGATCCGGTCTCTCTGAGACAGCAGCCGATGAATCCCCGCCACTCCCACATCATAGATACGTTCCACACGGCTGCCGAAAAATTCCGCCGTCTGAGCCGCTTCCTCAGCCACGGGAATGTCCGCCGTCCCGCCGGTGCAGACGGCAATGCAGCCGATTTTCTCCTTTCCTTCCCGCTCCGCCTTCAGAATCCGGGATACCGGATCGTAAACCGCCTGAGGCACCGCAGCCCGTACCAGCTCATACTGCCGGCGGTCCGCCCTGGTGCCCAGCACCTCTCCGTTTCTCTCATACAGGCTTTGAAAGATCCGTACCAGAAATTCATCCGGCTTTCCCTGGCAGAACACGGTTTCCGGGAAACCGGACCGCAGTTTTCTGTGATAATCCAGCTTGGCATAGCCAAGATCCTTGTAAGGCAGGTCCTCCAGCTCCCTCTCCGCCTGATCCAGGTCCATCTCTCCGGACCGCACCTGCCTAAGCAGCTCTCTTACTTCCATTCCCTCTCCTCCTATCTCATCTGTCCAGACGCACTCTTCTCGTACATACCTGTCTGAGCAGCGTCTCGTCATGGCTCACCGCCAGCAGCCCGATTCCTCTGGAGGCCGTTTCCTCCAGCAGAAAGTTCCAAATCTGACTCTGGGTAATGAGATCCAGCATGGTGCTGATCTCATCCGCCAGCAGAAAGCGGGTTCTCTCCCCCAGAGCTCTGGCAATGCAGAATCTCTGCAGCTCTCCCCCGGAAAGTTCTCCGGGAAATCGGTTTTCCCAGTCCTTTTCAATGCCCAGTCCCCGAACCACACGCTCCGGAATCCGGTCTCCCTCCTGCAAAACGGTTTTCATT
>CALWEP010000124.1 GCA_944377325.1 uncultured Lachnospiraceae bacterium | reverse complement strand
CGGAATCACCGTTCCCGATTAAGGGACGCTCCGGGGTGGTCTTCCAGAACTGCCTCCATAAAGCGCTTCCACCTGATACGCCTCTCTCTGTATAGCCGCCTGCCCTGTACTCTTCCCATCTTCGCTTTTCTCTGTTCACGTTTGATTATAGCCAGGCCCTCTTTGTTTGTCAAGTCATCTTTTTCCTACCCCAAAAAAGGAACTGCCGCCGCAGACAGCAGGGGAATGGTCAGCAGAGACAGCAGCGTAGACACGGCAAAGAGCTCCGAAGCATAATTGCTGTCCCGGTTGTACCGAAGGGCGAACATGGTTCCCATGGCTCCCGCCGGACAGGCGGAGGCCACAAAGATGGTAAGAGACACATTATAATCAGGGGAAAGGAAAAACAGCAGCAGGGTAGTCAGAACAGGAGCCGCCAAAAGCTTCAAAAAGCTGATATAATACACCCTCACCTTTTTCAGGCTTTCCAGCAGATTCCCCTGAGCCAGGTTTGCTCCCGCCACAATCATGGCAACCGGGGTGTTCATATCTCCCACGCTGGCAATGGGGGAGGCCAGCACCTCCGGAAGGCGGATCCCGGTCAGAAACAGGAACAGGCCGATCGCCACCGCCACTACCGCCGGAGTGACCAGATTCTTCCACATATCCCTCAGCCTCACCCCAGCTCCCCCTCCGCTCATAAGGATGACACCGTGAGTCCACACCAGTATATTGAACACCGTCGTGTATGCCGTCATGCAGAACACGCCTTCCGCCCCCAGGATTCCATTAATCAGAGGAATCCCGATAAAGCCGCAGTTGGAATAAATCACCGCCATTTTTTCCACCGGACTGTCTGTTCCCGGTTTGGGAGCCAGGATGAAATGGCAGAAAAGAATCGTAACTGCAAAGCTCAGCGCAGACAGCCCGAAGGTAAGCAGCAGAGCCGTAAGCAGCCTCGGCTCAAATTCCATCTGATAGGAGCTGATGATCAGAGCCGGAGAAATGACCATCAAAAGAACATTGGACAATTTCTTATTGGACTCTCCGTCCATGAGTCCTGCTTTCAGAATTACCGCTCCCACTGCCAGCAAAAAAACCATTTCCATGATTTTTTCCGTTATAACCGCCGTCATTTCCATTCCATCCACTCCTCTTTCTTCTCTCTTTTCTGTCCGTTTCCCGGGCTTCGGCATAAGGAAATCCCGATTTCCGGGACAGGGGAGTCTGCTTCCCCATCCCGGAATCGGGATTATTTCATAAGGTGCCGGACCGGTTTCTTCAGTCTCCCAGTACCTTTTTTACCTGGTCTATCACTTTCTTTCCGTTCATGGTGCCGTAAGCCTGCATATCAATGGCCTCCACCGGCACATCCGGACAGGATTTCTTCACATTTCCAAGGCTGAAGCGAACCTGCGGTCCCAGCAGAATAATATCCGCATCCCCATGCTCTTTTGCACTTGCAAGCGGGAATGCGTTGATCTGGCATTCATACCCGCTTTCCTCCGCAGCTTTTCTCATTTTATTTACCAGAAGGCTGGTAGACATTCCCTGAGCACAAAGCAAAACTATATTTCTCATTACTTTTTCTCCTCCTTCTTCATCGCAATGATCTCTCTCGCCAGGTCCATCACAGTCATTGCATTCATCAGGTGATCCTGAGCATGAACCATAAGCAGGCTTAAGGGCGCCGATTTCCCGTTGATTTCATCCTGAATCAGATTGGTCTGATACTCATGAGTCTCCAGAAGGGTCTGATCAGCCTGATTCATCTTTTCGTCCGCTCCGTCGAAATCTCCCCTCCCCGCATCACGCAGCGCTTCTATTGAGAGACTTCTGGCAGCCCCGCTGTTTACGATAATCTGCATGATTATCTCTTCCAGTTCCTCCATCGTCATCTTCTCATTATTATCAGCCATACTGCCATCTCCTTACATTTTCTTTTATTATAGAACAATCGCCTGAATCAAGCAAGCCATATATGCCGCAAACATCATTGTCCATACGTACCGTTCCGCCTTTCTGAACGAAGAATTCTTCTTCCAGATACGGTACAGCCCATAAGGGGGCAGGAAGAGAAAGGCTGCGTAGGTAATGAGCTTCTCCTTTGTGAATGCCTGAAGAACCTCATCCTCTCTGATCACTTTTTCCACCTGTTCCGTCGAAACCGCTGGCGCGGCCTTCCATTTTTTTACCGCAAGCTTCATTCTGCCTTCTCCTTTCTCTTCTCCTGCTTATTCTTGTTCTATTTTCACTTCAACTGCTACCTCAGTCCTCCTGAGGAACCTCCTGACGGTTCGCCATCAGCACAAAGGGTGTATAAATTGCAAACGCAATGGCAACACAGATCAGCTGAGTGATTCCTGCGCCGATATTCCCTCCTGCTGAAAGAAATCCCATCAGTACGGGCGGCGTGGTCCAGGGAGCATTCACCACCATTCTTCCGCAGAAGCCGATGGTAGTCATAAAATAGGCAAAGGTTGCGGAGACTGCGGGAGCCAGCATAAACGGAATAGCCAGCACCGGGTTCATTACAATAGGAAGCCCGAAAATAAGCGGTTCATTGATATTGAAAATGGCGCAGGGGATAGCCAGCTTTGCAATAGCCTTGTAGTCATCTCTCTTGGAGAAGAGCATGATGGCGATAACCAGTCCTCCTGTAATTCCTGCTCCCGTTACGGTGGAGAAGCAGGACATAAACGGAGTGCTGATAATATTGGGAATCGCAGTGCCGGCTGCATAGGCAGCCTCATTTTCCGCAAAGGCAGCCAACAGAATAGGCTCATAGACCGCCTTCAAAGTCTGAGTTCCGTGAATGCCGAAGGACCACAGCAGAGTGGTCATAAATACCAGCAGCAGATATCCGGGAAGCCCTGTAAGCACGTTGGCCAGAGGCGCCTGGATAAAGGTGGTGATCGCATTGAACAGCGTCATTCCCGTGATCATTTCAAATACCATTCCTACCGCTGCAACAATCAGAATCGTCAGCAGGGACGGGAACAGAATCGTAAAGGATCTGGCTACATTTCCGGGAACGCTTTCCGGCATTTTAATCTCCATCTTTCCGCTGTTTACCAGGCGGCAGTAAACTTCCGTGGCTCCGATAGAGGCAAACAGACCGACGAACAGCCCCTGTGCGTTGGTAAACTGCCTCTCCAGTACGTTTGCAATCTGGTGAGCCTCTCCGGCCCCATCTGTAAACACGGTAAATGTGGAACAAAGGGCGATGTAGGAACCTACGGCCACTACAGGAAGAACCTTATCGTTGATGCCGTAAGTTTCCCCCAGCTCCATGGAGAGCAGGATCACCAGACCGATGGCAATAAAGTTCATGGTACCGTAGTTGGCAGCCGTAAACATCGGGTTTAAATTCCCCAGCCAGGACAACCCCGGTACATTGGCAAGGCTGAAGTAGCCCGGCGTCGTGTTGCAGATTACGTTGGAAAACAACGTGCAGAATGAGCCTACGATAATGATCGGCAGCAGTGATGCAAACGCATTTTTGATTGCTCTGAAATGCCTCTGATTCTGCAGAAGGGTTGCAAATCCCAGCAGCCCGTTCATAATCTTGTCTTTCATAAAATCATACCTCCTGAATTCCCGTTTCCTTTGTGCCGCGCGCGCACCCGTTTCGGTTAATTGCATAATATCACTCCCCGCCCAAAGCCTCAATGAGTATTTTTTCTCTTTTGAAAGTGGCAAATCCTTCCTGTCTTTTGTGCATTTTTTGTTATTTCTTATTATACGGAGCAAACTTAACTGTGAAGTTTTTACCATTGGAGAAACGGCAAATTTTCTCATAGAGTCTCCTTCCAATCTCTGCTATAATGCACCTAGAATGAAACCATTCATGAAATAAGGAGGTATGTTATGAGCAAACGGACATTTCCCGAAGGATTCCTGTGGGGAGGCGCTACTGCCGCCAATCAGGTGGAAGGAGGCTGGAAAGAGGGCGGAAAAGGTATTTCCGTATCTGACTGCGCCCGTTCTCATCTTGATGTGGATGTGACGGATTACCACGCCCAGAATAAGGTAACTTCCGCAGATGTGGAAAAGGCCCTGGCCACCGATGATGAGGTCTACTATCCCAAGCGCCACGGAGCCGACTTCTATCATCACTACAAAGAGGACATCCGTATGTTTGCGGAGATGGGATTTAAGGTATACCGCTTATCCATCGCCTGGTCCCGCATTTTCCCCAACGCCGATGACCCTGAACCCAACGAGGAAGGGCTTCGGTTCTATGACAGCGTGTTCGACGAGTGCCTGAAGTACGGAATTCAGCCTCTGGTAACCATGTCTCACTATGAGCCGCCCATCAATCTGGTTCTGAAGTACAACGGCTGGTACAGCAGAAAGACCATTGATCTCTTCCTTCGTTTCGTAGAGACCATCTGTACCAGATATAAAGATAAAGTAAAATACTGGCTCACCTTCAATGAGGTGGATTCCATCATCCGACACCCCTACACCACCGGCGGTCTGATCGAAGACCGCTTCCCGGGGAAAAACTTCGAAGAGGTGATCTTCCAGTCCATGCACCATCAGTTTGTGGCATCTGCCCTGGCCGTAAAGCTCTGCCATCAGATCATCCCGGACTCCAAGGTTGGCTGCATGCTCACCAAACTCACCTATTATCCTTACACCTGCAAGCCGGAAGATGTGCTTCAGATGCAGCAGTCCATGCGCAGCACCTACTGCTACAGCGACACCCAGGTGTTCGGAGAATATCCCGCCTATCTGCTGTCCCGATTCCGCAACAAAGGAATCCACATTGTAAAGGAAACGGGAGATGATGAAATTATGAAGGCCTATCCCGTAGATTTTGTTTCCTTCTCCTACTACCATTCCTCCTGTGTGGCTGCAGACACCTCCTCTCTTGAGCAGACTGCCGGAAACACCATTATGGCCGTCAAGAACCCCTACGTTCCCTCCTCCGATTGGGGCTGGCAGATCGACCCCATCGGCCTCCGCATCTCCATGGTTGATCTGTATGACCGTTACCGCAAACCGTTGTTTATTGTGGAAAACGGCCTGGGCGCAAAGGACGTGGTTAAGGAAGACGGCACCATCGACGATCAGTACCGCATCGATTACCTTGCCGCTCACATGAAGGCCATGCTGGATGCCATCGAATATGACGGTGTGGAATGTATGGGCTACACCTCCTGGGGCTGCATCGATCTGGTCAGCGAGTCCACAAAGCAGATGACCAAGCGCTACGGCTATATTTATGTGGACTGTGACGACTACGGCAACGGTTCCTACAAGCGTATTCCGAAAAAGTCCTTCTACTGGTACAAAAACGTGATCGCCACCAACGGATCTTGTCTGTTTGACGGCGAAGACGCAGAATAAATATTTCAAAAGGTCCTGTCCGGCTTGGCCTCCGCGCTCCGAACAGGACCTTTTCTCATTTATTCTTCCTCTGCGTTTTTCAGACTGGACAGCAGCTGCTCATAGCTTCTGTGGCGGATCAGGCATTGAATATGCTTCTGGCTGAGCATAAGCTGAGAGGTAACATCATAAAACTTCTGCAGCTCTCCGCCTTTCAGCCCGTCCAGCGATACCAGAAACACCACCTGCACCTCTTCTCCCTCCCGACTGTCTTCCCCTTCTGCCCAGAGAATCGGATGCTCCAGCACTGCCACGCAGGCAAAGGGTTCTCCCCAACCGGAGGTATAGGGATGAGGCATAGCCACCATATTTCCGAAAGCTGTCTTCGCCAGTTTTTCCCGCTTCTCCACAGATGCATGAAAATCGGGGGACAGGCCTCTCTTTTCAATCACGAGACCGCACAGCTTCCGGATCACTTCCCACTTATCCTCCGCCTTCAGGCAGGGAACAAACAGCTCCGGATCGTAGTACTTGTCCACCAGGCTCTCATTCCTGCGGAACAGGCGGCGGATATCTACCACCTCTTTTTCTCCCATGAAATACTGAACCTCCCTTACGGGGACGGGCACGCTGCAGGATAAAGGAACCGTGGTAAATACGTAGTCGATCTGAGAGAAATCTACCTTTGAGACATGATTGACGTCGCAGACCTCCAGCCTGCCCACATACTGCCCGAATTCCTCCATACATTTATACTTCAGCAGCTGAGCGCTTCCTCGCCCGGAAGCGCATACCAAAAGTATATTTTTCTTGGGCGGTCCTGTTTTCTTCCTCTGCAGAGCCAGCGCAAATGCAAGGGCAATGTAGCCCGTTTCATCATCCGCCATGATTTTCCCGCTGTGCCTGTTCAGAACGGTGGACGCCTGAAGAGCCATTGCATAAGCAAGACAGAATTTTTCCTTAATATCGTCCAGCAGGGGATTGCGCATATTAATGTTGTACTCAAGGCGGATAGCCAGAGGAACCAGGTGACGGCACAGAGACATCCTCAACTCCAGATCTTCCATAAAATCCACCTGAAAAGCATCTTTCACCGACTGGAGCATCTCCGTCACGGCAGAGTTCACTTCCTCGCTGATCACCAGATTTCCTTCCTCCGCCGCTGCTCCCCCGTCCGTTTTTCCGCTGAGATGTATGGCGATGTAGCCGATCTCGCTTTCAGGAAAATTGATCCGAAACGCCTGTTCCAGCTTTCTCACAACCTCCTCCGCCACAGCCCAAGCCGTCTCATACATATCATCTTTGCCCTGGGAAATATCCTCCTCGCTCTGAATTTCCACATAGTGACCCTGCCGGATCCTTTCCACCGCAATGCAGATATGCATGATCAAGCTGTCCAGAACCAAGCCGTTTACCTCATAGCCGTTTTTCCGGAACACTTCGTCCACGCACGCAGCGACGGTTTCCGCCTCTTCCCGGCTGCCGCTCATGCCGCTTCGTTTTACTGCCAGCTCGGCAATGCACAGACGTTTGTCAAATTCCTCTCCTTCTACCCGAATCCCATAGCCGGGTTTTCTCATAATGAACAGATGATGTCTGGAAAAAATCCTCTCCACCTTTTTCAGATCATCGGAAAGGATTCTTTTTGAAACATACAAAATTTCGCTGAGGCGGTCCAGCTTCACAAAATCCTCTGTTTGAAACAGATATTCCGCCAGATAATAAATTCTTTCCTCCGGTGTCTCCGGACAAAATGCCCCCTCTTCCGAAGGAAACAGCTGTTTTTGAAGCTGCTCCCGGTCCTCATCTTGGCCGAACTCAAGGGCATATCCCGATCCGTATTTGACCCGAATGGCCGCTCCCGTTCCTTCCAGCTCTTTTTCCAGTTCCTTTATAGTATTCCTTACCGTCTTATTGCTCACTCCCAGCCGCAGGGCCAGTTCGTCAGCAGTGAAATAGCCTCCCTCAGCAAGGATTTCAAACATCTGCTCTGCTCTTCTGTTCCTCACCCGCGCTCCCCCTCTCGTCTCTTTCCATATATTGTATCGCAAAAAGCATTTCTGTCAAAGACCTTTTTCCCGCGGCAGAAGCTCTCCTCCATCTCTCCTTTATATGGCAGAAGCCGGAGAGAGAACGGCCTTTCCATTCTCTCTCCGGCTTTTGTCATTGTCAGATGCCGTCAGTGCTCTCCGCACTGTCCGTGACCGCAGGCGCCGTTCTCATGATGGTGGCCGCAGGAATGCTCCCCGTGACCTTCCCCGTGATGGTGGCTGCACTGGGTGTCAGGATCGTAGGACAGGCTGCCGGCCAAAAATGCTTCCACCTGTCCGTCCGCCTCACCGGAAGCTCCGGGGTAAAGCCGGATCCCTGCCTCTGCAAGAGCGTTCTTCGCACCCATGCCGATTCCGCCGCAGATCAGCACCTCCACGCCCAGATCCGCCAGAAAGCCTGCCAGCGCTCCGTGACCGCTGCCGTTGGTGTCCACCACCTGAGAAGACAGAATCTTTCCGTCCTCAGTGTCATAGACCTTAAACTGCTCCGTATGTCCGAAATGCTGGAACACCTGTCCGTTCTCATAAGTTACTGCAATCTTCATCGCCTGTTCTCCTTTCCCTGCCAATGCTCCCTTTTCGGAAAAGGAACCGCTCCCGGACGCCTTCAGGACAAATTCTCCGCCTCCGATATCCAGTCCCGCCCCCTCTACCAGAAAGCGGGCCAGTTTTTTTCTGGCAGATGCATACAGGCTCTGGACCGTTCCCCTTCCCACGCCCATGCGCGCGGCGCACTCCTCCTGGGTAAGCTCCAGATAATCGATCAGACGCAAAGTTTCATATTCCTCCACTGCCATTCTGATCCGATGCCCATGTTCAGACCTGGCCGCCGCACAGAAGCAGTCATACCTGGGCAGGCGCTCCACCTGCTTTTCCTTAACCGGTCTTGCCATCTCTTTCTCCTCCGTTTGCCGCGAGGGCATTGCTGTCGAAATGGTATGATATTGGCATATGTCAACTATACATCTTTTATTAACATATGTCAACTACATTTTCCCTTTTATGAAATCAGGAAACTTTTCCGGTCTGCCCTGGCGGAATCCCTTCTTATCCACCGCAACGATCGTCCCGCCTCCGAACAAAACCAGCCAGTAATCTCCTTCCTCCTTCAGTCCTCTCAGTCCTTCATAGCCGTATTCCTGCTGAATCTTTTCAGAACGAACCAGGCAGTGATCCTCATACCAGTAAATCTCATCCTTCAGTCCCATTTTCCCCGACAGGTGCATCAGCCCTTCGGCCTTCGGCTTCCCAAACAGAATGTATTCCTTCTTTTTTCCGTCCGGAAGCGCCTCATAAAGCTTTCTGTTATGTGTCAGTACCGTACAAAATCTGGCCTCCATCGCCTTCACTCCTTTATCTCTATATAATTCACCTGCTGCTTCGCCGCAGATTCCAGAAACGCCTTGAATTCCTCCGGCGTGCCTCCCAGGATCTCCCGCTTCCAGAAGTAATACACGGCACAGTTGTTCAGCATAAACATATAGCCCTTTGGAAATTCCAGTATCCAGGAAACAAAATCATAGGAAAGCGTCTCCTTTGTATACCATCTGGTGATTACCATATGGTCCGGAAAAAACGCATAGGACTGGGACAGATTTCCTTCCATCTGCTTTACAATTTTCCGGTAGGCCTGTCCCAGAGCAAAATATTTCCTGATAAGTCCTCTGATCATAAAACAACCGATCAGAAAAAACGCCGCGCACACCGTCACGCAGATCCACCTGGGAAAGCCCTCCAGCACATAGGCTCCGCAGGCGTTTCCCACCAGCATCATGGCCACCAGCGCCCAGACCATCCAGGATCCGGGGGGCATGGTGTATTTCTGAAACCCTCTGTTGCTGTAACGGTAAAGTTCTTCTGTCATCTCCGTGTTCACCTGAAACTTTGGTTCGTTCATGATGATTTCCTCTCCTTTTTCTGTATTTTACGGAAGCTGAGCGTTCAGCGCCCGGAAAGCGCCGATCAGCTCCTTCTCCTGTCCGTCCGTTCCGTAAAGGAGCCCTTCCGTCTCTAAATTGTAAAAGCAGATATTGTCCACCGTCACCGGTCCGCTGCTCATAATGGACAGTTCTTCTCCGCTCTGAGAGAAATCCGCCTCTACCGTCTGTCTTCCGTTTACCTGCACATAGTGCTTCTCTGTTCCATAAGACAGCGTAAGCGTCACCGGAGCATCGCTCTCCGCCTCCAGAGACAGCGTCCTTCCGCCGGACCGTCCCGTCCTACTGCGGCTTCCCAGATTCTGAGCGATCTTTCCCCCGGCCGGCAGGCTGGCACGGCGGTTTCCGTTCTCCTCTGTCACCTCTGCTCCTCCGGTGAACGTCCATCCCCTCTCTTCCAAGCCGAACTGGGAGTTGTATACGGAATTGTTCCGGTAGTCACGGTAAGCCCAGACTCCGTAGCCTCCGGTGAGCTCCGTCAGCACCGCAGCCGAGCCTTCCACAAAACTCTCCCTTTCTTCCGGAAGGAGCTGAGGATTGTAGCTGAATTCCGGCGTATCGTCATAATAGAGAAACTGCTCCAGAAACAGGGGCTTTCCGCCGTTGACGGCCAGAACTGCCGTCAGGTTTTCCCTCATTGCCGTCAGGGCCTCCTGAGACGTCATATTTCCCTGCTCCGCTTCTCTTCCCATGGATACGCTGTACATGGCTGCCGTATAATCCGCCGAGCCGCAGCCGAAGGTTGCCTGATGAGAGGCTCCGATCAGGCCTCCCTCCGCCCGGGGCACCGGATCCACGTCCAGGCGGACCTCCATGGACAGTCCCGGAAATACCTCCTGACTTTCCTCCAGAATCCGGTTCATTTCCTGATCATAGTACTGATGAAAAAGGTAAAACATAGGGTCGGAGGAAGACGGAAGGCTGATTTCCTCATAAGTTTCCGCCTCCAGCCCGTATCCTTCCCGCAGCTCCTCCAAGGAGTATCTTTCTTTCAGAAACTGCTGATAGCCGACGGCCCCGGCCAGCTCCAGCCGGTCTCCGTCCGTTGTCTCATTTCCCGTATCCTGAAGAAAATTCCAGAAATCCTCCCAGGTGATAAAGCCTCCGGCAAAATTTGCATGGCTGCTTCCCGCCTCATAAAGACTCCGCACATAGTCCAGCCACTCCCGGCGCACCGTTTCGTCATAGAGAAGCGCGGCAAAACGGCTGTCATCCATTCCGGCGCCGCTGTAATCCCAGGTATAGCCTACACGCAGGAAAACCCACAATCCCTGCTTTTCTGCTTCCTGCAGCACCCGCTCCAGCTTGCTGTAAGCGTACTCCTCATACCGTACCTGTCCGGGACCGGCCGCCGGCTGAAATTCATTCCACGGAACTGCCAGAATGATGCTGTTGAAGCCGTCGGCCGCGATCTGCGCCAGCTCCTCTTCCATGTGCACACTCTCGCTGTTCCAGAAGTT
>CALWEP010000123.1 GCA_944377325.1 uncultured Lachnospiraceae bacterium | reverse complement strand
CGGAGCTGAGCCGTCCTGCCTTTACAAATACGAGAATGAATACGCAGGCGGCTGCCAGGAAAAAGCCGCACACAAAGGTGAGCTCCATCAGGAGGCCGTGGGAACGGAAGGGGATTTTTCCGGAATGACTGCTCATTGCTTTCCTCCTTCCGCTGCGCTCATAAGACGGATGGAAGCGGACGGCTCCTCATCCAGCCGGATGGTGAGAAGGCGGCAGGAGGAATCTCCGATTTCTGTCTCTTCCATGGAGAACTGCGCCTTTTCACATTCCATCACCGGAATGCCGTCGGCCAGGGTCAGGCCGCTGTCCGTGGAGGTGAAAAGCTCTTTCAGCCAGCCGTCCTGAGCGTAAATATAGGTGACATATTCTGTGTCCTCTGTGGACAGGGAGAGATCGGCGATACAGAGCACGCTGGTTCCGTCCATGTCCCGGACGGAGATCTGCCCGGCCCGATCGCCCTGACGCACTTTGTTTTTTATGTAGGATACGGAGGTATCCCGGCCGAAGATGGCGCTGTCCTTGTCCTGGATGCCTGCGTACACCCGGCTGCCGATCATAATGGTAAACAGGGCGCAGAGCACGAATACCAAAAACAGCAGAAGGGTGAACAGGGAGCTCAGCTCAGAAAAGGCAGTCTGCCGGTTGGATGTCTGCTTCATTGTCCGCCCTCCTCTGCCTTCAGGGGAATCACCGTGATGTCCGGCATCAGGTTGGATGCGAAGCCGTCATAGAATACGGCGTATTTGGTCTCGTCCACCACGATCCCGTAGTGCTCCGTCAGGTATTCCACGCTGGGGGGATAGCGCCCCTCAATGGCGTAGCACTGGACGCTGGCCTTGCGGATGGCGTTTTCCAGGATGGTCAGCTGCTCGTCGGCGGTCCGTCCGGATACGGAACGGACGCTGAACAGAAAGGCGGCCAGCACCGCCGCCAGCAGGACGGCGGAGAGGAAAAGCCCCGGAAGGGAGCGCTTTTGTTTTACAGGTTCAATATGCAGCATAGCTTACACTCCGATCGTTGAGAGAATGCCTGCCAGAGGAAGCATCACTGCCAGAAGCACCAGGCCTACGGCAGCGGCCAGCACGGCTACTACGGCAGGCTCCAGCATGGAGATCATCCGCTCGATGCTGTCCTGGGATTTCTGGGCGTAATCCTCTGCCAGGGAGTCCAGTACGGTATCCAGCTGGCCCGCTCTGGATCCGGTGCGGATCATCTGCAGGTCAAAGCCGGTGAAGATGTCGGTTTTTTTCATGGCCTCGTAGAAGTCGGAGCCGGCGGCAATGTCGGCTCTCACAGCCTGGAGCTGCTCCTTAAGCCCTTCGTTCTGCACCAGGTCGGCGGCGATGTCCAGACCTTCTTCCGTCCGCAGCCCGCTCTTCATACTTAAAGACACGGCGGCGCAGAGGCGGCGCAGGGCGGCTGCCCTTGCTACTCTGGAACGGTTCCGGATGTTCCTGTAAATGGCCTGAATAAAGGCCGGCTGTCTGCCGAAACGGCCGGACAGGGCGGCAAAGCCCATGACCAGAGCGGCGATGGCGGCCAGAATCAGGGCGGCGCCGGAAAAGACGGTGCCGAATTCCATAGCGGCCTGGGCCGCGGCGGGAACAGAGGTCCCCAGGGATTCGTACACGCCGGTGAATACAGGCATCACCTTGGCAAAGAGCACGAACAGGATCACCAGCAGCATCACCACCATCATTGACGGATAGGTGATGGCCTTTCTCAGGTTTTCCGACAGATAGTATTCCTGCTCGTAGTGGCCGGCCAGGCTCTCCATGCACACGTCCAGATTTCCCGTGGTTTCTCCCAGACGGGTCATGTGGATCACGTAGCCGGGGAACGCGCCGGTCTGTTCCAGGGCGGCGCTTAAAGGCTCTCCCATGCGCAGCTGTTCCGAAATGGCCAGCAGGCGCTGCTTCTCGTCCTCGTTTTCCCCGTCCTCCGCCATGGCCTCCAGTCCCTCATAGAGAGGAACGGCGGACCGCAGCAGGATGGACAGCTGCATGCAGAAGCGGGAAAGGACAAGACCCTGATAAGCAGTTTGTTTTTTTGACATAATAGGTTCCTCCCGTTGATTAATATGAGAATCGGGTCCGGTAATTGCTGCCGTCTCCGATGTACGCCATGATGGAGGCGCTCCGCTTGCCGTTGGAGGCAAAGGTGGGATCCATCAGCTTCCAGGTGTTGCCGTCGAAGTAGATGACGCTGTCCACCCATCCGCTTTCCTTCGTATATACGGAGATCCATGCATGGTAGGCGGAGCCGGAATAGCCCACCACCAGCTTGGTGGGAACGTTTTCCATCCGGAGCATGGAGGTCATCAGGGCGGCGTAATCAAAGCAGATGCCCTTTTTCTTCGCCAGAACGGAATCGATGTTGGGAAGATAGCCGCTGGTGACCGTGGCGGCCAGCTGATCGTCATAGGTGATATTGTCCACCACCCAGTCATATACGCTTGCTACCTTGGACAGTTCGTCCGCCGCGTTCTTCGTCAGCTCGTCCGCCAGGGAAGCCGCCGCAGAAGAGGCAGAGTAATTGCAGAACTGATTGGGGTAGAGGAAGGGGGACAGCTCGTTGGACAGCTGCACGGGGACCGTCTGGCTGAAGGCCTGGGAGTACTGGTTTCCGGAGATGTTCTCAAATACCTTTATGGCGTAGCTGCCGCTTCCCTCGGAAAAGGGGAATACCTCGTAATTTCCGGAGGAATTTAGGTTGTAGGTATAGGTTTCTGTCCCGTTTTTTGTGATCTGTACCTTTATTTTCGGATTGCTTCCGGTGTACTTCACCATCACGTATCCCTCTGAGCTGTTGGAAGCGTCCACAGTGACCAGACTGTTTCCGTAGGTGACCGTGCCGGAGGCCGCAGGGGTGCGGACGGTGGCGGCGGAGGCGGACATGCCGGTATGGAGGCTGAAGAACGCGAACAGCGCCAGCAGACAGCCTTTTTTCAACGCTTGTTTAAGCATGGTTCACTCCTTTTCTCTTCTTATAGATAGATTGATACGAATAAATTATAGGTGGTTCGGGCGGTTCCTGCAAGTGCTTTTCTCGTTTCAATCGTGATAAAAACGTGACTTCCGGAGAGAGGTTGAGCAATCTGCTGAAATTTGGTATAATATGGGAAGCTTTTTACAGATTTTCGCGGGATTCCGCGGGGAAAGTGAGGATGAGAAGGATGGATTATGTGACAAAAGGCTATGAACCGGCGGATGCCCTTCGGTATTTTGAGGAGATTTCTGCAATTCCCAGAGGATCAGGAAACGAGGCGGCAGTGGCAGATTATATCTGCCGCTTTGCGGAGGAGAGAGGGTTGGAGTATTACCGCGACAGCGTTCACAATGTGATCGTGAAGAAGCCCGGTTCCGCAGGCTGCGAGAACCTGCCGGCCCTGATGCTTCAGGGACATACGGATATGGTATGCGTGAAGCTGCCGGACTGCGGCCATGATTTCACGAAAGATCCTCTGCAGCTGGAGGTGAAGGACGGCTGGCTGACGGCCAAGGGGACCACCCTGGGGGCGGATGACGGCATGGCCTGCGCGTATATGCTGGCTTTCCTGGCAAAGGAGGACTATGTTCATCCCCCGCTGGAGTGCGTATTCACCAGCATGGAGGAGATCGGTCTGCTGGGAGCCATGGAGATCGATGCGTCCAGGCTTTCCGCCCGCCGTCTGATCAACATGGACGGAGGAGAATCCAAAGAGTATGAGTCCATGGTATCCTGCGCCGGCGGCCAGGTTTACAACTTCCGCCGCACTCCTTCCTGGGAGAAGGCGGAGGGAGACCGGATCGCATTCTCCATCCGGGGTCTGCTGGGGGGTCATTCCGCGGGAGTGGTCCATCTGGGCAGAGGAAACGGCTTAAAGCTCATGGCCAGGATTTTGGCGGCGGTAAGCCGGGAGATGCCGGTGAAGCTTGCCTCCTTTACAGGCGGAGCAAAGATGAATGCCATTGTCAGCGAGGCGGATGCGGTGATGGAGGTTCCCGCAGGCAGCGGAGAGAAGGCCATGGAGATCGGCCGCAGAATCGCGGAGGAGATCAGAGGAGAGCTTTCTGTCAGCGATCCGGGCTTTGCCTTCTCCTGCAGAGCAGCGGAGGCGGAGCAGGTGATGACGGCAGCCGATTCGGAGGCGCTGATCACCTTCCTGCAGCTTCTTCCCGACGGGATCCGTTCCATGAGCCGGGAGATCGAGGGCCTGGTAGTATGCTCCAGCAATGTGGGCATTCTTGTGATGGATGGGGATACCATTGATATCTGCGACTGCATCCGCAGCTCAGAGGACGGGCTGAAAGCGGCCGTTTCCGCGGAGATGGAGACCCTGGCGAAGCTGACCGGCTTTGAGGCGGTGAAGGGAATTGCCTTCGGAGGCTGGAAATATGATGCCGATTCGGAGCTGAGGGCCCTCTGCGCAGGTATTTATGAGAGGATGTACGGCCGGAAGATGGAGTTCCAGGCCACCCACGGCGGACTGGAGTGCGGCGAGTTCCGGAGCAAGATTCCGGAGCTGGATATTATGTGCATCGCTCCCAGCGCAAAAGGGGCTCACACGCCGGAGGAGAGCATGAACCTGGAGTCCTTCCGCCGGGTATATGATTTCCTGCTGGCGATCTTTGAGGAGCTGTGCCGGTAAGGGAACGGGAACAGAATACGGAACACGGGCCGGTGTGACTTGGATAAGCCGCACCGGCCCGCGGTTTGAAATATCTGTTTCTGGATAGTCTCAAATGTTTAATTAGACTATTTTATGTATTGCAAGTCTCCATTTCTCAACAGCTGAAATTTTTTATCGTAAATATCATCCAGTACCTGCATAATAGGCACTTTGATTCTTTGATGACCTGACAGGGACCATACTTTGTAGTCTGTCTGGTTTTTCAAAAATGCAGATAACTGTTTGTAGTATTCTTGCTCTGCCAGTGTACGATTTTCAGCATTTCTTGCTAAGTGACATTTGTATATAAAATCAGTATCCAGCAAGGCGTATTTTTTACTTTTTTCCATAGGCATTACTCAACTGGTTTTCTTAATTGATCAATGATCTTCTTCAACCTGGATTTATCACTCTCCAAACGTTCATCTCGTATGCTTTCCCAGCGCTCGAGATCATACATTTTTTCGGATAAACTTCCAAATCGAATAAGATTTTTTGGGGTTTCCTGCCATCGTACGGCTTTTCCTGTCACTTCAATTTGCGTATTGATTTCATCGTTGCTGACCTGAAGAAGTTTCTTCGCAGTTTTTATATCGATCTTTTCCTCTTCAAAAAGTCTGAGTACTGCGGCTTTATATGGAATAGCAAAAATATCCATTATCTTAAGGATAGTCTGAACGGATACATTTTTATAAGATAAATGATAAACAACGGATTGTTCTTCGAGGCGGTCTTTCGGAGCCAGCAATAACGCAGCAAAGGCATTTGCCTCCATATCCTCCGTTTCTTTTGCTTCATCATCAATTACGGTTGATTCTAGAATAGAGCCGGATTGTAATAATGAATAATCCTTGCCTTCAAAATAACAATAGATATGGTATAGCTCATGTGCAGCAGCAAATATTTGCTTAGATAAAGGAATTGCGGAGTTAATAACTACAAATATCCGGTTCTGTCTGATAAATGTGCATGCACAGAGTTCGGTATCCCCAATAGGAAATCTAAGCAGCTCAAATGGCATATCATGGCAAAGCACATAATTTTCTAAAACATTAAAAATATCGTCTTGAATGATATTGTTTTTATTGTAGAGCGAGTTGAAGAGGGTTACATATTCACTTATTTTTGCATATGTTTGTTGATCTTTTAAATAAAGACTATTGTCTAAGACTTTACACATAGGTTCATGCCTCCCATGGCTGCATCATTTCGACTGCGTTTTCGTGAATGCGGGCATAAAAACAAATCAGATCCGCAATTTCATCTGCAATTGCAAGCCCGTCCTTTGCTTCCTGAGATTCAACTTTTCCCATAAATGCTTTTACAGTGTTAGTTTCCGGTATTACCTGCGGAACTTTTACCAGGCTTTCCATGGAAACATTCAGATACTTTGCAATTTTTTGCAGTTCAATCGCATTAATCATTCTGGCTCCACTAAGCATTTTGCTGGCAACCTGCTTAGATACACCAAGATATTCGGCAAGATCAACTTGTTTCCTGCCATTTTGCTTTAAGATGTTCATAATGTTGTTACTGATAATTTCATTCATATTTATCATTACAAGCACCTCCGGTAAAAATCCTATTTTCTATTATTATATTCGTAAAACCCCATATGGTCAACATTTTATTTACTAAAATCGCAAAAATAATAAAATAAGTCTCTAAAATGAATAAATTTTTGCTGTTCTATATTAAGAACTTACCGGAATGTTCCTCTTCTTAAGGTACTGACTGCGTTATACATCGGAAGATTTTGACGATGGAATGACGGATAAGGATATCAGAAAACAGATGACAGAGGATGGGCGGCATTAGCTCCTGCTGGATGAGGTGCAGGAGCTATGACCTTCAGGGCAAATCTGTGCTGAAAACGCAGGAAAATTTCTACCTGGCGGCTTTTCTGCTGAGAAGGGGATAGGGAAACGAAAAACTCCCCGTCCCCTGAAAATCAGGAGACGGAGAGCAAAACAGGCTGCTTTTAAAATTTCAATTAATAGATCCGGGCTCCGTCCGGGCCGACCCGCTTGCCGTCGGGAGTGATGCAGTTTACCAGCATGGCGCCCATGGTGCCGTCGCTCACCGGATTGAGATAGTATTCTTTTCCGTATACGCTGATCCAGCCGGTGCGCATGGCGCCTCTGGTGCCGTTGCTTACCGTGTTCATATAGTACCACCGTCCGCCGTCCAGAACCCAGCCGGTTTTCATGGCTCCTTTGGTGCCGTCGCTTACGGGATTCAAGTAATACCAGTTGGTGCCGTCAAAGAACCATCCGGTGACCATCTTTCCCGCTCCGTCAAAGTAGAACCAGTTGCCGTCCAGGAACTGCCAGGAGCTGACGGCGTAGGAGCCGCCGGGCAGCTGGAGGAACCAGTCGTTTCCGGAATTTACCCAGGTATAATAGGAAGAACCGGGGTAGGTATTTCCGGAATATTCATCGTAGTAGAAGTCGCTTAAAGGCTCGTCAAAGTAGCAGTAGCCCGATTCCAGCCATTCTCCTTTGTCGGAGGAGCCGGAGCCGACGGCCCGGACGCGGAAGTAATAATCTCCCCGCCGGGTGATCATGGAACTGAAATCATAGGAATTGTCAGAGGTGCTCTTGGCGGAGCCGAACAGCTCGTCGTTCCGATACAGCTTCACTTCATAGTGATGGGCGCCGGGAACGGCGTCCCAGGTGCCGTAGCCGTCATCGTCCAAATCGGCGCTGCCGATGTTGTCCAGGTCAACCTCCAGCCCCTCGATCTTCAGGGTGAGCACCAGGGTTTCCTTGTCATCCTTGATGCTTCTTCCCGTACACTTGGCCTCCAAACCGGATAAATGGACGTCGCTGGAGGTAAGGGAAAAGTAATGGTCGTTGGAGGCGTAAAGCTCCACCTTGAAGATGGGAATGGAGGCGGTGTTGGAATTGCTCAGATACCAGTCCCCCACCCGGTACTCCCAGTCGGGAGTGGAAAGCTTTAAGGTAATGTCCTCGTTCCAGCCGTCGTTTCGGTCTCCGTCTACGTACAGGCTGACCTGCTCGATGGGGGTGCGGGTTTCCTCTGCCCGCGCGGCCCCTGCTGAAAGGCCTGTCAGCAGAAGGGAGACAGTGAGAAGCCTGCCCCACAGTTTTTTCATTTTCATAAAATCTCTCCTTTCAGTTTGCTGCATATTTATCTGTCTTTATCCTATTATTTTATTAATTGCCGGTCAATTACAAATGTGATTCTCTTATCTTACGTTTTTATTAGTAGATT
>CALWEP010000122.1 GCA_944377325.1 uncultured Lachnospiraceae bacterium | reverse complement strand
CGGTGGAAAAGATACTGGATCTATACGCCCGAACGAAAAATAACCGGGGGCTTGTGGAAAGCGAGAAGAAAACCCGGATCTTCTGAGGAAAATCGCTTGCATACGGAGAAAATCTGTGATATACTTTGTAAGCTGTCTGTATCAGACATAGAGTGCGTGAAAAGCGGCACCTGCGGTTGGAAACCGCAAGAATAGAATTGAGAGGTGAAAATCATGAAGGAAGGAATCCATCCAGCTTATTACCAGGCAAAGGTTGTATGCAACTGCGGCAACGAGTTCGTAACCGGCTCTACCAAGAAGGACATTCACGTTGAGGTTTGCTCCAAATGTCATTCTTTCTACACCGGCCAGCAGAAGGCTGCAGCAGCCCGCGGACGTATTGATAAGTTCAATCGTAAGTATGGTATGACTAAGTAAGAGGTAAGATTTAAGAAAGGTTGGAGTTTAGTGGGGACGCTATGCTCCAGCCTTGTTTTTTTGCCCCGGCAGAACGCCTTTTGGACGGCACGCTGCCGGAACAGCGGAGGTGGAAGATGAAATATTCAGGCATCGGCGGCCAGGCGGTCATTGAAGGGATCATGATGAAGAACCGGGATGACTATGCCACTGCGGTCAGGCGGCCGGACGGAGAGATCGAAGTAATGAAGGACCGCTATGTGAGCATGACGGAAAAGGTGAAGCTCTGTTCCCTGCCCTTCGTGCGGGGGGTGTTCAGCTTTGCCGATTCCCTGATTCTCGGCATGAAGACGCTGACCTTTTCCGCCAGCTTCTTTGAGGACGATGAGGAGGAGCAGGAGCCGGGCAGACTGGAGCAGCTTTTGGACCGGGTGTTCGGGGAGAAGCTGGAAAAGGTGCTGATGGGAGGGGTCATGGTTCTTTCCGTGGTTCTGGCGGTGGTGATCTTTATGATCGTTCCCCTGCTTTTAGCCAACGTGCTGCGCAGATATATCGGTTCGGAGAGCGTTATGGCCCTGCTGGAGGGGCTGATCCGCATCGCTATTTTTATCGGATACATCGGTCTGGTCTCCCGCATGGAGGAGATCCGCCGGACGTTTATGTATCACGGAGCAGAGCATAAATGCATCAACTGCATCGAGCATGGCATGGAACTGACGGTGGAAAATGTGAGAAAAAGCTCCAAGCAGCACAAGCGGTGCGGCACCAGCTTTCTCATTTTCGTCATGCTCATCAGCATTCTTCTTTTTATGGTGATTCGGACGGATACGCTCTGGCTGAGGATTGTAAGCCGGATTGTGCTGGTTCCGGTGATCGCAGGGATTTCCTATGAGATTCTCAGACTGGCAGGAAGAAGCGACGGCGGTCTGATCAATCTGGTGAGCAGGCCCGGGCTGTGGATGCAGAATCTGACGACGAAAGAGCCGGACGATTCCATGATTCAGGTGGCCATTGCGGCTGTGGAGGCGGTATTTGACTGGAGAGCTTATCTGGAGGAGAATTTTCCGGAGGCTGCAGGGAAAGGAAAAGAAGCATGACATTTTTTGAGCTTTGGAAGTGGGGAGAGAAGAGGCTGGAGGAAGCCGGCATCGAGGAGGCGGGACTGGATTCCAGATATCTTCTCCTGGAGGCCTTCGGGCTGGATCTGGCCCATTTCCTGCTGAAAGAGCAGGAACAGGTCCCCACGGTGGACGGAAGGACCAGGGAATACAGCGACGCCATACAGGCCAGAGCCTGCCGGGCGCCCCTTCAGTATCTGGTGGGAAGCCAGGAGTTTATGGGGCTTTCCTTCCTGGTGGATGAGCGGGTGCTGATTCCCCGCCAGGATACGGAGACTCTGGTGGAGCTGGTGCTTCAGGAAAATCCGGAACAGGAAAAGCGGGTGCTGGATCTGTGCACCGGCTCCGGCTGCATTGCGGTGAGCCTGGCGCTGATGGGAAAATACGGCCGGGTGGATGCCTCAGATCTCTCGGAGGAAGCGCTGGAGGTGGCCGGCGAGAACGGAAAACGGCTGGGAGGCGGCGTCCGCTTCCTGAAGAGCGATCTGTTCCGGGATCTGGACCGGGGACAGAGGTATGACGTCATTGCTTCCAATCCCCCTTACATCCCGTCTCAGGTGATCGAAGGACTGGAGCCGGAGGTGAGGGACTATGAGCCCAGAATGGCTCTGGACGGAAGCGGCGACGGACTGGCGTTCTACCGCAGAATCGCGGCGGAGAGCGGAGACTTTCTCACGGCCGGGGGCAGGCTTTATCTGGAGATCGGCCATGACCAGGGAGAAGCGGTGGAGACACTTTTAAAGGAAAATGGATTTGTCCATACAAGGATTGTAAAGGATGCCGCCGGCAATGACCGGGTGGTCAGAGGAGAATGGACCGGGGCGGCGGAGAGAGCGGGAGGATACCATGTTTGACAGATTGGACGATATACTGATTCATTATGAAGAATTAATGCTGGAGCTGAACAATCCGTCGGTGGCGGAGGATCAGAACCGTTTCCGGAAGCTGATGAAGGAGCAGGCGGATCTGGCTCCCATTGTGGAAGCATATAAGGCCTACAAGCAGGCGAAGCAGGACGTGGAGGACAGTGTTGCCCTTCTGGAAGAGGAATCCGACGAGGAGATGCGGGAGCTGGCCAAGGAGGAACTGTCTGACGCGAAAAAGCGCATTGAGGAACTGGAAAAGGAACTGAAGATCCTGCTTCTTCCCAAGGACC
>CALWEP010000121.1 GCA_944377325.1 uncultured Lachnospiraceae bacterium | reverse complement strand
TCAGATATAGCGACAGCTATGTCTATTTCAGCATGTCTATTTTTCACTTTTTCGAAAATATTTACTTTTCAAAGTTCCATGCCAGCGCCTGCTGGCTGTGATCACTCAGGATTCCGAGAGATCATCTGATTATATACAACCGGACCGACGAACCATTCACCGGAACCGGAAGTTTCTGATAATGATCTGCAGGCTTCTGTTTCCGTTGTACTCGTTAATATCCGGATAGTAGACCGCATCCATACGGCGGCTGCCTCCCATTTCCTCCAGAAAACCGTCTCCCTCTCCGAACCAGATGCCGTCCATGGGATATCCCTCTTCTGTCACCAGAGACAGGCGAACCACATTGCGGTTCTTTCCCATAACCCGCGCGCTGCGGATCCCAAGATTCTTCTGAGCGAACAGGGGCTTTTCATTTCCCTGGCCAAAGGGCTCCAGAAGCCGAAACTCTTCCACCAGTCCTTCCGTTATGTATTCCAGCGGCATGGGCACGTCAATCCAGATCTTCGCGGTAAAATCATCTTCTGTCAGGCGGGCGTTTTCATTGAGTCTTCGCCGGAACTCGTCAACATTTTCCTCCGGCAGGGAAAAGCCGGCAGCCATAGGGTGTCCGCCAAATTTGGTCAGCAGATCCCTCACCTCCGTCAGCCCCTGAAACATATGGTAGCTTTCAATGGATCTTCCTGATCCCTTCACTCCTCCTTCCGTCCTGGTCAGAACCATGGACGGCTTCCCGTATTTTTCTCTCAGCCTGCCGGCAATGATCCCCGCCAGAGATTCATGGCAGTCCGGCAGATATACCACCAGCACCTTATCCTTTCCCCAGCAGCGGTCCACCAGTTCGCAAGCCTGTTCCGTTCCCTCCTGGGTCATGGTCTTTCTCTTATCGTTCAGCTCCTTCAGCTCCAGCGCCAAGCGATCCGCCTCCTCTTCCTCCGTGCTGAGCAGCAGAGCCAGAGCTTTTTTCGCTGTCTGAAGCCGTCCCCCCGCATTCAGGCAGGGTCCGATCACAAAACCGATCTGATAAGCCGTCAGACTGCACAGGTCCAGATTGTTTTTTTCCGCCAGCTTCCGAAGGCCGATGTTTTTTGTATAGCCGATTTTTTTCAGTCCCTCTTTTACGATGATCCTGTTTTCGTCCTGAAGACGCATCACATCCCCTACCGTAGCCACCGCCGCAAATTCCAGCAGCTCCAGCCATTCTCCCCTGTCAATTCCAAACTCCTCATACAGCAGGCGAACCAGCTTCCAGGCCACCACCGCTCCGCAGATCTCCGGATTCGGGTAAGAACAGTCTCTCTGCTTAGGGTCCACCACCGCAGCTGCCGCAGGCTTGATCTCCTCTCCGTCCACGGTCAGCACCTCGTGGTGGTCCGTTACGATCACCGTCATCCCCAGCTCTCCCGCGCGCCTGATCTCCTCCACAGCCGCAATGCCGTTGTCGCAGGTAATCAGCGTGTCCACCCCGTCCCGGTAAGCCGCCTCAATTATCGCAATATTGATCCCGTACCCGTCCCGAATCCTGTCGGGTATCTCGCAGTCCGCGTCCGCCCCGCATCTCTTCAGCGCCGTATGCAGGATGTAGGAGGAGCAGACGCCGTCAATATCATAATCCCCTATGATCCGGATCTTTTTTCCTTCCCCGATCTTCTCTTTCAGGATATGAACAGCTAAGTCCACATCCTTTAAAAGATGTGGACTGTACAAATCGTCGATATTGCCGAAAAGGTACCGCCGTATGGCGTCATCGCCCGTAATATCCCTGTTTCTGATGATTCTGGCAGTCACAGGGCTGATGCCGAAAAGCTCAGCCGTTTTCCTGAAGTCCGCCTTTTTCGTCTGCAGCATCCACTTTTCTGAAGCCATTTTTTTCTCTCTCCTCTTTTTCGTACTGCAGGCGGCTCGCCAGGTTTTCCACTCCGTAAAGCAGCGGACCGAAATCGCCGTGATAAATGCTCGGAGTCTGGGGCCGGACTTTATAATTCCCGTCTGCAATCTGTGACAGCATCTCCTTCTGGTCGCCAACAATGGCCCGAAGGCTTTCCGTCAATTCATTCATGCTTTTCGCCATCTCGCCCATCTCATCCTCCGAACGGTATCGGACAGATACATCTAAATCCCCGCTTCTGATTCTTCTGCTGGCATCCAGCAGATCCTGAAGGGGATCCATAAGGCATTTTACAATGTGACGAATCAGCCAGGCCAATCCGGCCGCTATAAGAAGCAGCACTGCAATCTCAAACATGGCATCCAGCCCGAAAGCGCTGGCTCCTCTGAGGGCATTTTCCTCTGCTCCCTGTCTTTTATATTCCACAATCTGAAACAGCTGGTCACTGCCGTCCTCAAACAGTACCCTGGACTTTCCGAACAGTTCCTGAACCTGCGGATCATTCTCATTGGCCCTGCATACCGCCAGCATAGTGGCGCTCAGGCTCATGTAATCCTCCCACAGCTCCTCTGCCGAATCCAGGATCTTCTGACTGTCCTCTCCCGCATACTGGCGGTATTCCGCAAAGCCCTCTTTGATATCCGCCCTCAAACCGTCCAGCTCCGGCTCAAGAGCATCCCGTTCCTCCCGGCTGTCAGCCATCAGATAATAACTTTCCAGCAGCCTGTAATCCGACGTTTTGTGATTCAGCTCCATGGGAATCGTTACCGCCGGAATCCAGTATGACGAAACCTCATGGCCGATCTCATTGGTTCTCCCGGTCATCAATGCCGCTGCCGTCCCCAGAGCCAGGACTCCTGCAATTCCCGCCGCTCCCAGCAGCTTCATTTTTTTTCTGATACCCATATCCCTTATTTTCTTCATATCTTCACCTTTGTTTGCCCGCAATAAATTTCCGGCTCCTCCGACTTGCGCCAGTGGTTTTATTATAGCCAATTTTCTTTAAAGAGACAAGTCATGGCCCTGTTTTTGAGCCGCATAAATTATGTTAAAAATGTGCTTGACAAAAGTGAAAATATGTCATAGAATATATTCCGTTGCAGCAATACAATAATGCAATGTGTGCCGGTAGCTCAGCTGGATAGAGCGTCTGACTACGGATCAGAAGGTCGCGAGTTCGAATCTTGTTCGGCACGTAAATAGGAAAGCTGCCGCATCAGTGATTGAAAAATCATAGATGCGGCAGTTTTTTTCGTTTCTGTTATTTTCCGCTGCTTTTTCAGCAAAAGAGCGCCCAAGTTTCAAAAAAGTGCCGTTCCGCCGTCTGATATGATGGTTTTGCGGCGCTTTCTCTTATCTTTACTCCGAAATATCCCCCAGCCTGTAAACGGAAATCGTGCTGGAGCTGTACAGATAATTTCCTCCCTCTCCGATTACTTCAAACACAGCAGGAACTGAGGTCACTTCAACCGGAACGGAAAATGCCATATTGGCAGATTCCGAAGCGGACTGGAACGTATGCTGGGCCGACGCACCCGGCACCGTGCTGCCGTTCTGAGTCAGGTACGCGCTCAGCGACAGCGGGTACGTCCCCTTCCCCTGAGGTGCCATAACCGTATTGAAATTAACCGTATAAATTCCCGGTTGGCTGACCGTAATCTGAGGGCTGTTCTGAAAATGAGAAATAGATGTGCCGCTGCTGATCCCATTTCTGTCAAAAATCAGTCCGCTGCCGCTGGTGCCGGGCTGCGCAGGCGTGGAATACGCCATCAGAAGATCCGGCGTCGCCGCAGTTCCCATATCTCCTCTGGGAATAGTGAAATCCAGTACAGCTGCTTGATTTGTTCCGGAATTCACTACCGAGGCATTTGTACCCGGTTCCCCCGTCTGCACTGTTCCTACCTGTACCGTAGCCGCCGAACCTTCTTCTCCACTGGGGCCGGTCGGACCCGTTGGACCCGTCGGGCCTGTCGCTCCCGTTGGACCGGTTGGGCCTGTCGCTCCGCTCGGACCCGTTGCTCCCGTCGGGCCGCTCGGACCTGTCGCTCCGCTAGGGCCGGTTGGACCTGTCGCTCCGCTAGGGCCGGTTGCTCCCGTTGGACCCGTCGGGCCGGTCGGGCCCGTTGCTCCCGTTGGACCGGTTGGGCCTGTCGCTCCGCTCGGGCCTGTCGCTCCCGTTGGACCAGCTGGGCCGCTCGGGCCGGTCACTCCTGTCGGGCCGCTCGGGCCGGTTGCTCCCGTTGGACCCGTCGGGCCGGTTGGACCCGTCGGGCCGGTTGCTCCCGTTGGACCGGTTGGGCCGCTCGGACCCGTGGCTCCCGTCGGACCGGCCGGGCCCGTGGCCCCCGTGCCCCCCGTAGCCCCTGCAGGTCCTGTGGAACCGGTAGCTCCCGTAGGGCCCTGCATTCCCCGAGGTCCGGGAC
>CALWEP010000120.1 GCA_944377325.1 uncultured Lachnospiraceae bacterium | reverse complement strand
AAGTTCTATAACCTTTCTTGGAGAACCCGTAGAATCCAGCAGTTGTAATGCAGTCGCTATTTGTTCTTTTGTGTATTTCATCATTCGTCACGATGCGCAAGAGTCCAACTTTTCGTCCGCACCCCCTCCAAAAGTTAATTCCGCAAATTTGAAGGACTAATTTCCAGAATTTCAGGAAAATAGACTTATAAATTACATTTAAGGCAATAAAATTTTCATAGCTTCTTTTATTGCATACCTTTACACTTTCCTCAGAAATCTCCAATACATCAATATACCTCTTCAAGTGTAAATCATAGGTTTTTAAGGTATTTTCCGATGTATTGCGTCTACGCAGTTCTTCAAAATAACACGCTAGACTATTTTTAACCGTTAATTCCTGAAACTCTAAAATCCCTCGTCTTTTCAACATTTGTGTACCACCTTTCTTTTATTTGTGACACACTAGACTATTCTTACAGCCCTCCTTTCCCCAAAAATATCTGGTGCGCTCCCAAAAAGCAAAAAAAGAACCGGAATCCCTGATTATTCAAGAATTCCGGTTCTCTTTCCTCATGCGGGCAACAGGACTCGAACCTGCACGGTCTCCCACCAGAACCTAAATCTGGCGCGTCTGCCAATTCCGCCATGCCCGCAAAATCCGGCCGCCTCTCATCATATCTGATTCCGGCCCGCTTGTCAATGGGCCAATCCTTTTTCTCTGAAAAAACGCTGTCTGTCTGGTTAACGCAGCAGTTTTTCCGCATCCAGCAGCCCCCACCCCTGCTGATTCTGAGGCAGTCCCATATCCACCGCCCTCTCTCTGAGGCGAAGCTTTACATCGCGATTTGTCATATCCGGGAATTTCTGCAGCAGAAGAGCCAGTGCTCCCGACACCAGAGGAGTGGACATGGATGTGCCGCTTTTCGTCTGATAGGCGCCGCTTCGGTTGGCGCAGCTGATAATGGCGCAGCCGGGAGCCACCACGTCCGGTTTGCATACGCAGGCTCCCGTAGGACCGCGGCCGGAATAGTCTACCATTCTGTTTCCCATAACATTGACCTCTTTATAGTCATCAGAACAGCCTACGGTGATCACCTTTCGGCTGATTCCCGGCGTGGTGATCGTCATCCGTCCGGGACCGTTGTTTCCCGCCGCCACCACCACTACCAGCCCGTCGTCCCAGGCCGCATTCACGCCGCGCACAAGGGCTGAGTTTTCTCCCATTCCTCTTCCTGCAAAGGAGCCTACCGATATATTTACAATACGGATTCCGTATTTCTCCCTGTTATTCCGAATCCATCGCAGCCCGGAAAGCACGTCGGAGGCATATCCGTTTCCCCTTTTGTCCAGCACCTTCGCGCAGATCAGGCGGCACTCCGGAGCCACGCCGCCGTAGCCTCCCAAAGATGCCTCTCCGCTGCCTCCGATAATGGCGGCTATATGGGTTCCATGCCCGTTGTCATCATACGGCTCGGGCCGCTTCTGCACGAAATCCCCAAAAGCTGTAATTCTGTTTTTCAGATCCTCATGAGGAAAAATGCCGGTGTCCAGAACCGCTACGCCGATCCCCCGGCCCGTATAGCCTTCGCGCCAGCATTCCTCACAGCGGATCGCTGCTCTTGCCCGATTCACTGCCCCTCCGCTGTTTGCCGCTTTTTATTAGGATATTCAGAAGACTGCTTTCTTGGCAGTGTCTTTTCCGCAAAAAAATGCTTCAGCTCCCCAGAAAGGGTTCTGAAGCATCTTCATGTTCATCCGCTCTTATTTTACCGCAATTGCCTCAATCTCGCACAGCACGCCCTTCGGAAGAGTCTTCACTGCCACGCAGCTTCTGGCGGGCTTGGAGGTGAAGTATTTTGCATATACTTCGTTGAAAGCGGCGAAATCGCCCATATCTGCCAGGAAGCAGGTGGTCTTGAACACTTTGTCAAAGCCGCTTCCCGCTGCCTCTAAGATCGCGCCTACGTTTTTGCAGCTCTGCTCAGCCTGAGCGGCGATTCCCTCCGGAACTTCACCGTTTGCCGGATCTACCGGAATCTGTCCGGAAGTGTAAACCATTCCGTTTACCTCAAATCCCTGGGAATAGGGTCCGATTGCGCCCGGGGCTTTTTCTGTGGAAATTACTACCATGTCAAATACCTCCTCTTATATGTCTTTGTCTTAATATTTTACCTCCTAAACAGTCTCATGGCAAGTACTTTCCATCATACATCGCTCCTGTTTTCCCGATCAGTCATAGATGCTCTCCTCGTCCCAGTCCAAAATACGGCCTGTTTCTCCGTCAATCTCAAATTCATATTCCATGGATCCGCTGACAAATTCGCCTTCATAAACCATGCGGCCGTCATCCCAATCCTGTTCAATTTTCATACGGCTCGCCTGGTCTGCCGTCACGCCTGCAGTCTGAAGGGCTTTTTCCTTTGCCTCCTCCATCGTCAGACTGCCTGCGCTCTGTCCTGTTCCTTCCGGCTGCCTGTTTTTTCGGTCATAATTCTCTGCGTCCCAGTCCAAGCCGATGATCTCCCCCGTTCCCGCGCTGATTTCATAATCGTATTCTCTGTAATCCTTTCCGTAAAACTCCACTTCATACAAGGCGATCCCGTCATCATAATCCAGCTCGCTCTTGACAAAAGATACATCCTCCTCTTCCAGTCCTGCGTGCTCCAAAGCGATCTCCTTCGCTCTCTCTTCCGAAATTACCGCCTTTTTGTCCTCCTGAGACGCGCTCCTCCGGAATGCCGCCTTTCCGTCATACTCGAAATCCTCCACTTCCCCGTTTTCCGCCGCGATCTGGTACTCATATTTCTTCAGGTCTGATGTCCGGAACTTTACTTCATACACCAAGCGGCCGTCTTCATAATCGGTTTCCGTTCTGCTGTAAGAAATACCTTCCTCTTTTATCCCCGCATGCTCCAGGGCAATCTCCTTCGCTCTGTCCTCACTGATCTGGCCGGCTTGGCTGTTTACCGCCGCTCCTGCCGTCAGAACTCCCGTCATGGCCACGCCTGCCGCCATCAGTACGCCGATTCCCAATGCCCGTGTTCTCTTCTTCATATCGTTACCTCCGTTATACTGTTTGAATATGCTGTCCGCATCTCATTTTTCTTTTCTGTCCTAATCTTAAAATAAAAGTATTAAATAAATATTAGAACATTTTCTTTTTTTCATTTATAATACCATTATACAAATACGGCCGGGATTTCCGGCAGTGCAAGGAGGAACCCATGAGAATTCTGATTGCGGAGGATGAAAAAGATCTGAACCGTCTGATCGCCAAAGTGCTGGAGAAGGAAGGCTACGGCGTGGACGCCTGTTTCGACGGGGAAGAAGCCCTTTACTATCTGGAGCATGCGGAATATGACGGAGCTGTGCTGGATATCATGATGCCCAAAAAGGACGGCCTTCAGGTGCTGAAGGAGATCCGCCGGAAAGGCATGGACCTTCCCGTTCTGTTCCTGACTGCCAGAGACAGCATTGCAGACCGGGTTCTGGGGCTGGACTCCGGCGCGGATGATTATCTCATCAAACCCTTTGACTTCGACGAGCTGCTGGCCAGGATCCGTTCCATGACCAGGAAGCGAAGCGGTCACAGCTCCAGCGTCCTGCAGGTGGGCGATCTGTTTCTGGACACTGCCAGCCACACCGCTTCAAGGGCCGGCCGCACCATCGAGCTGTCCGCCAGAGAATACGCCATTCTGGAGTATATGTGCATGAACCCCGGCATTGTGCTCTCCAGAGAAAAAATCGAAAATCATATATGGAACTACGATTACAGCGGGGGCTCCAACGTAGTGGACGTCTATATCAGCTATCTTCGAAAGAAAATCGACGGAGGCGCCTCCAGAAAGCTGATCCGAACGGTCTGGGGAGCCGGCTGGATGATTAAGGAGGCGGAATGAAAAAACGGCTTTCCATCAAGCTCAAATTGACTCTTTGGGTGGCCGGCTTCATGACCCTGACTGCCGCTCTGTGTCTGGGTCTGATCCTGCTGGTCAGCGGACGGGTGGCTGAAAATGAAGCCTTCCGCACCCTCTCGCTCACTGTGAAAAACAGCCTGACGGAGGTATCCATGGAGAACGGATCCCTCTCCGTATCTCCCGACTTCCGTTTCTATACCAATGACGTATATATGCTGCTCTACAGTCAGTCCGGAACTCTGCTGTCCGGTCAGACTCCCCCTGCCTTCCCGGTCAGCACTCCCCTGGAAAACGGGGTGACAAAATTTGTCGCTGGGGAAGAGGAGGATTTTTACGTACTGGATTTCTGGGTTCCTTCCGGCTGGGATGACGGTCTCTGGCTCAGAGGCGTGCTGAAAAGCACTGACAGCAGCCAGACTACCGATAATATTTTCACCATTTTCTCCATTGTCCTTCCTTTCCTGATTCTGCTGGCAGCCGGCGGCGGATATCTGATCTCCCGGCAGGCGCTGGCCCCCATTTCCCGCATAACGGATGTGGCGGAAAATATCAGCGAAGGGCAGGATCTTACCCGGCGGATCGGTCTTCCGGAAGGCACCGACGAAGTCAGCCGGCTTTCCAGCGCCTTTGACCATATGTTTGAAAGGCTGGAGCAGGCTTTTGAAGCCGAAAAGCAGTTTACCTCCGATGCCTCCCATGAGCTGCGCACACCCACAGCCGTGATTCTCGCCCAGTGCGGATACGCAAAAAAGCATGCGGACACCATAGAGGAATATCGGGAATCCATCGATGTGATTGACCGCCAGGCGCAGAAAATGTCTCTGCTGGTCAGCCGCCTGCTGGATATGACCAGGCTGGACCTGGGAACCGTGAAGCTGAAGCCGGAGCGGACCAACCTGAGCGAAATGGTCCGTGTCCTCTGCAGCGAGCAGGATACCGGTGAGCGGAACATCTCCCTTCATGCCCAGGTTCCGGACGGCATCTATGTGAACGCCGATCCCTTCCTTCTCTCCCGGGTAATCGTAAACCTCCTGGACAACGGGAGAAAGTACGGCCGGGAAGGAGGCGAAATCCGCCTTCGCCTGCGAAGCTCGGATAAGGAAGCCGTCCTTGAAGTGGAGGACAACGGCATCGGCATTGCGCCGGAAGATCAGGAACGGATCTGGCAGCGCTTCTATCAGGTCAGCCCCTCCAGAGAGTCGGGAAGCGGTATCGGACTGGGGCTTTCCATGGTCCGCCAGATCGTCCTTCTCCACGGCGGCTCCGTAACCGTAAGCAGCCGGCTTCACCACGGCAGCCTCTTCACCGTCCGTCTTCCGCTCTGAACGGATTTTCTTTTGATATTCAATGAAATGAGGTAATCGCATGAAAACATTCCATAAAGTTCTGTTCTGTCTCTCCGTTTTTGCCGCTCTCCCCGCAGGTCTTTCCGCCTGCGGCGGAAAGACTCGGGTATCCACCGCGGAATATATCGGCATTGACGCTGCCAAAGCGGCGGCCCTCAGCGCCGCAGGAGTTTCCGCTGACCAGGCAGAGTTTTCTTCCGCAGGCTTGGACAGCAAAAACGGCACATTCTATTACGAAGTGAACTTTTCAAAAAACGGCTCGGAATACCTGTATGTCATCTATGCCCTGACCGGCGTAGTCATCGAAGCCGTTCATCTGGACCCCGGCACTTCCGCAGAGACCGCAGAGGCACAGTCGGAGGAAACGCCCGCAGAACCTTCCTCTGCTGCCGAAACCGCCCCCTCCGGAGATGCCTTCTCCGGCTCCGTCTCCGAAGAAGAGGCCCGGTCCGCAGCCCTCGCCCACGCCGGCGTGGAGGAAAGCGACCTGATTTCCATCAAGACCGACAAAGAGCACGGCGAGGCAGTTTATGAAATAAAATTCCGCTCTGCGGACGGTACGGAATACAGCTATGATATCCTTGCCGCCGACGGCTCCGTGCTCAATTACGATTATGAATCCCACTCCTCTCCTTCCGCCCCCGCCCCCGGTTCCGGCGTTCTCTCTGACTCCCGGATCAGGCAGCTCGTGCTGGACCGCGTCCCCGGCGCTCCGGCAGATCAGATCTGTCTGGAGCTGGACGAAGATGACGGCCGTCTGGAGTATGAAGGAAGCCTGGTTTATGACGGAATGGAATACGAATTCAAGATAGACGCCTACAGCGGCAGCATTCTGGAGTGGGAAGCGGACCGGATGTAGCTCCTGAAAATACGGCCTTTGAATCTTAAGAATTTCTTCATAATCTATTTAAACACTCTTCAAACATTTTCCAGGGCCGTATGCTATACTAAAACCATAAAG
>CALWEP010000119.1 GCA_944377325.1 uncultured Lachnospiraceae bacterium | reverse complement strand
AGGGAAGGATCAGAAATGAAAAAAAAGTTGCTAAATAATTTCAGCCTGAAGCTGCTTTCCTTCCTGCTGGCATTTTTCCTGTGGCTTCTGGTGGTGAATATGTCCAATCCTCTGACAGAAAACAGCAAGGAAGTGGAACTGGAGGTACTGAACGGCAGCATTTTGGAAAATGCAGGACTCACCTATGAGATTGTGGGAAAATCCACGGTGACGGTGAGATATACGGTGGCCACTCTGGACGCATATAAGATTCAGGCTTCGGATTTCCGGGCCTATATCGATTTGGCGGATTTGTACGACGTTACGGGCGCGGTTCCCGTCAATCTGGAAGTGGTGGCCAACCAAAGCATGATTTCGTCGACGCAGGTAAAGCCGGAGGTTGTTCATGTGAACACGGAAGAGCTGCAGAGAAAGCGGTTTGATCTGAACGTGATCACGGAGGGCGAGCCGGAGGAGGGCTATGCTCTGGGAACGATTACCCTGGATCCGGAGTACCTTTACATCAACGGCCCCGTATCCCAGGTGGGACAGATCAGTTCTGTGGGCGTGGAAATCAATGTGAACGGCGCCAATGCAAACCTGAACGGCACAGTGGAGCCCGTATTCTATGACGCCAACGGAAACCGGCTGACCGTGAGCAGTCAGATCACTTATGACGTGGAGGAAATCGGATATGAGGTGGAGATCCTGAAGGTGAAATCCCTTCCCCTGGATTTCCAGGTAACGGGAACGGTGGCGGACGGCTACCGCTATGCCGGACTTACCAGCGATATCCAGAGCATTTCCGTGGTAGGGCTGAAGTCCACGCTGTCCAATCTGAATACCATTACGATCTCTGACCCGCAGCTGAGCGTTCAGGGAGCGACCCAGAGCCGGACTGCGCTTATTGATCTGACGGAGTTTATTCCGGAGAATGTATCCATTGTGGGAGGACAGACGGAAGCCACCGTGGTTATGGATGTGGAACGGCTGAGCACCAGGACCTTTACCCTGAATCTGGAGGATGTGAAGCGGTCCGGGGAATCCCAGAGGTACAGCTACAGCTTCTCGCCGGAAGAGGTGCAGGTGACTGTGGAGGGACTGAAGGATGATCTGGATGCCATGGCGGAAGAGGACCTGAACGCGGAGCTGGAGCTTTCGGGGCTGACCGTCGGAACCTTCGGAGGAGTTCTGAACTTTGAGGTGGACGACGGACTGACGGTGGAGGACTATACGGACTTCCAGGTGATCGTATCCTTGGAAAGCCATGAGGAGAGTACGGCAGCGGACAGCCACAGTCAGGAGGACACGCCGGAGGAAACAGAACAGAATTCTGAGAATACAGACAATGAATAGGTGAGGAAAATATATGGTAAGTGCAAAAGTAAAAATAAAAAATCCCACCGGTCTCCATCTGAGACCGGCAGGAATGCTCTGCAAGGAATCCCTGCAGTTTCAGTCCTCCGTTCAGTTTAAGTACAAAAACGGCATGGCCAATGCGAAAAGTGTGCTGAGCGTACTGGGGGCCTGTGTGAAATGCGGAGAAGAAATTGAATTCATCTGCGAAGGCAAGGATGAAGAGGCAGCGCTGGCTGCAGTGGTAAAGCTGGTGGAAGACGGCTTGGGAGAGTAACTATGCTGGTATATGTGATCTGCTACCTGGCGGCGTTTTTTGCGGACCGGGCAGGCCTTCACTGGCCTGCCTGCCTCCTGTTGGCGGGAGCCGCATTCTGGCTGTATTTCCGGGATTACAGAAAAAGCGGCAGCCTGGTGCATCTGCGTGGGCTGTTCTCTTTTTTCTGGGTGGGAGGACAGGGAATTGCCTGTCTGAAGCTGAGCAGGCTCCAGACCGCCTGGAGCGGAATGGCCTGGCTGTGCTTTTTCCTGGCTTTGGCCGGTTTCTATCTGACCTTTGAGCTCCTGGAAAGAAGGGAGAAAAATGGGGAGATAGACAAAAAGAGCTTTAAAGGAAGGCCTGTGCAGCCTTTGGGAGGAATTTCCGGCGCCGGACTGTTCGGCAGTCTGACGGGAATCACCGCAGTGTCTTTGGGGGCGTTCTGCTTTGAAGCCCTGAAGCTGGGCTACATTCCTTTCTTTGTAAGAGGAGTGCCCCACGCGTATTCCTACTTTCATGTGACCGGCGTTCACTATTTTACGGTGTCCTGCGTGCTGGTCCCCGCTCTGGGGGTTCTGTTTTTCCTCTCGGACCGAGGCCGGTCAGGGAAAGGAAAGCGGCTGGCTGCCGCTGCCGCCGTGGCCGTTTCCCTGCTGATTCCGGTGCTGTGCGTTTCCCGCTTTCAGCTGATCTTTGCCGTTGTGCTGGCTGTATTCGCTTATATTCTGTGGGAGGGCAGCTTTCCGCTGACGTGGGCCGCGGGAATTGCCGCCGCTCTGGGGGCGGCCTATCTGGTGCTCACCATTGCCAGGAGCCATGACGTGGCTTACCTGAACGGCATTTTTGAGATGAAAAATGAGAATATGCCCATTTTCATCACCCAGCCCTATATGTATATTGCCAATAACTATGAAAACTTCAATTATCTGACGGAGCATCTGGAGCAGCATGCATGGGGAATGCGGTCGCTGTTTCCCCTTTGGGCTCTGACCGGGCTGAAGTTTGTCATGCCTTCTCTGGCCGATTATCCGATTCTGGTGAACAAAGAGGAGCTGACCACGGTAACGCTGTTTTATGACGCTTACTATGACTTCGGAGTGGTGGGGGTGGCTCTCCTGTCCTGCATTCTGGGAGCGGTAAGCTATGGACTGGTGAGAATGCTCAAGAGGATGGGGAATCCGGCCGGTTACCTGCTCTACGGGCAGATGGCCGCTTATCTGATGCTTTCCTTTTTTACCACCTGGTTTTCCAACCCCACTACCTGGATTTATCTGGCGGTGACGGGAGGCGTCTGGATCTGCTGCTTCAGAAAAAGGCAGGCGGGGTGACAGAAGGGATTTAATGATTAAGGTTATGGGAGGAAAAAAGATGATTTCTGACAAAATGAAACCTATGATGGCCAACAGTTCCGTAATCCGCGCCATGTTTGAGGAGGGAATCAAGCTGGCGGCTGTTTACGGAAAAGAAAATGTGTATGATTTCAGCCTGGGAAATCCCAATGTGCCGGCTCCCGACTGTGTGAAGGAGGCTGTGCTGGAGGTCCTGGACAAGGAGGACCCGGCTTTTGTGCACGGCTATATGCCCAATGCGGGATATGAGGACGTGAGGGCGGCTGTGGCCGATTCCCTGAACCGCCGGTTCGGCATGGATTACGGTCCGGAAAATATTATTATGACCGTAGGCGCGGCCAGCGGGCTGAACGATATTCTGAAAACCATTCTGAATCCCGGCGACGTGGTGCTCACATTCGCTCCTTATTTTGTGGAGTATGCTTCTTATGTGAGAAACTATGACGGAGTGCTGGAAGCGGTTCCCCCGAATACGGAAACCTTCCGGCCGGATCTGAAGGCTTTTGAAGAGATGATCGGGGAAAAGACGAAGGCGGTGATTGTGAATAATCCCAACAATCCCACCGGAGTGGTATATTCTGCGGAGACCATTCGTCAGATAGGAGAGATTTTGGAGAGAAAAAGCCGGGAAATCGGCCATCCCATTATGCTCATATCCGACGAACCCTACAGAGAGCTGGTATACGACGGAGCGGAGGCCCCTCACATTCCCAAATTCTATAAGGATACGGCCGTGATTTATTCTTACAGCAAATCCCTTTCCCTGCCGGGAGAGAGAATCGGCTATCTGGCCATTCCCAAATCCATGACGGATTGGGAAGAGGTGACGGCGGCGGCCACCATTGCCCACCGGATTCTGGGAAGCGTCAATGCACCGTCTCTGATGCAGAGAGTAATTCTGCGCTGTGTGGATGCCACGTCTGATTTGAGCGTTTATGAAAACAACAGAAACCTCCTCTACGGCAGCCTGAAGGAATTCGGCTTTCAGTGCGTAAAGCCGGAAGGGGCGTTCTACCTGTTTGTGAAGTCCCCTGTGGAGGACGAGAAGGAATTCTGTCAGGTGTGCAAGAAACACCGCATCCTTGTGGTGCCCGGCACATCCTTCTGCTGCCCGGGCTACGTGCGCATTTCCTACTGCGTTTCCCATGAGCAGATTCAGCGCTCCCTGCCGGCATTCCGCGCGGTGGCGGAGGAATATCATTTAATATAAAGCCTAAAAAAAGCTGCCGGCCCGGAAGACGGGATCGGGCAGCTTTTCCGGCAGAAGGGCTGAGGAAGAGGTGAAGGAGGAAAAATGGACGGGGTAAAAAAATATCTGAGGGTGATACTGAATATTGTGATTCCCCTGACGGCGATTTTTCTTGTGATCTGTCTGGGGCTTAAGCTGCTGAGGTTTTTTCTCCCCTTTGTCATCGGCTGGATTCTGGCGATGATCGCCAATCCCCTGGTGCGTTTGCTGGAGCGCAGGCTGAAGCTGGTACGCAGGCACAGCTCCATGCTGATTGTGGCGGTGGTGCTGGCGGGGCTGATCGGCCTGATTTATCTGATCCTGTCACGGGCAGTGATTGAAGGAAGGGCCTTTCTGGCAGATCTTCCGGCTATCACGGCTACCATGGGAGAGGAGATCCGCCATGCGGTAAGCAGGTTTGAAGAAATGTTTCCCCGCCTCCCGGAAGGAACGGGAGACGCCATTTACTGGATCAGCGAAAACATGGACGAATACGCGGCTATGGTAATTCAGAAGCTGACTCCCACTACCGTGTCGGCGGCGGGGAATGTGGCGAAGGTTATCCCCAGTGCCTTGGTGAATACGGTGGTGACAATTCTGTCTTCTTATTTTTTCATTGTGGAGCGGGACAAAATTCTGGAATTTGTCCGCAGCCATATGCCGGCGGATGCCGTCCGCTACTACCTGTTCCTGAAAAAGGATGTGAAAAAGCTTATCGGAGGCTATTTCCTCGCCCAATTTCGGATCATGTTTGTGGTGGCGTTTATCCTGGCGGCAGGTCTGATGGTGCTTCAGGTGAGATACAGCGTGCTGTGGGCTTTGCTCATAGCCATTCTTGATTTCCTTCCCGTGTTCGGAACCGGAACGGTTCTGATCCCGTGGGCGGCGGTCAAGCTGGTGTCCGGGGAGTATGCTTTCGCTGCGGGGCTGGCGCTGATCTATGTGCTGACTCAGGTGGTGCGGCAGATGATTCAGCCCAAGATTGTGGGGGATACCATCGGCATGCCTCCGCTGACCACCCTGTTTTTCCTGTATCTGGGATATAAGTGGGCCGGTCTGGGAGGGATGATCGTGGCAGTTCCTCTGGGAATGTTTGCTCTTAATCTTTATGAGTTCGGCGCTTTCGATTCCCTTGTTGACAATATACGGATTTTAGTGCATGATGTGAATACATTCAGAAAGAAAAAGGAGTAGGCAGACGGATATGGGCACGGCAAGTACGCTGGATACGGATGATATGAGGGGATTGGTATGGCGCCTTGCCGTACCGTCCATGCTGGCGCAGTTTGTCAGCGTTCTCTACAGCATTGTGGACAGAATGTATATAGGAAATATTCCGGAGATCGGAGAAGTAGCGCTGGCGGGAGTGGGAGTCTGCGGCCCTATCGTCACGCTGGTATCATCAGCGGCCTTTCTGGTGGGCATCGGAGGAGCACCGCTGGTGAGCATACGCATGGGGCAGAAAAACTATAGGGCGGCAAAGGCTATTCTGGCCAACTGCTTTCTCATGCTGGCGGTGATTGCGGCGGCGCTGACAGTTTTTTCCCTTCTTATGAAAAACCACCTCCTCATGTGGTTCGGAGCCAGCGACCGCTCCTTTGTCTATGCGGATCAGTATATCACCATCTACCTTCTGGGAACATTTTTTGCTCTGATGTCTACGGGAATGAATCAGTTCATTATCTGCCAGGGCTTTGCGAAAACGGGCATGCTTTCCGTCATTTTGGGAGCTGTGTGCAACATTGTCCTCGATCCCGTATTTATTTTCCTGCTGGATATGGGAGTTCGCGGAGCGGCGGTGGCTACGGTGCTGTCGCAGATGGCTTCCTGCCTGTTTGTGCTCCGGTTTCTTTTCAGCAGCAGGCCGCTGATTCCCATTACTTTCGGAGAATATCACTGGTTTGTGATGAAAAAGGTGATGGCGGTGGGCTTTTCGCCCTTTATCATTATTGCGTTTGACAATATTCTGATCATATCCTTAAACTCTGTGATTCAGAAATACGGGGGACCGGAGAGAGGAGACATGCTTCTCACCTGTGCCACCATCCTGCAGAGCTTTATGCTGATCGTTACCATGCCTTTGGGAGGAATTACCACCGGAACGCAAACCATACTGGGCTTCAACTACGGAGCCAGAAGGCCGGACCGGATTCTGAAGGCGGAGAAGCATATATTTGCCATGTGCCTGGTGTTTACGGCAGTGATGTTTGTGACTGCCCAGACCGTTCCGGAACTGTTTGTGCGGATCTTTACTCAGGATGAGGAGTATGTGAGGCTGACTGCGGACGCCATCCGCGTTTATACTATGGGAGTGATTCCCCTGGCGGCTCAGTATACGATTGTGGACGGATTTACAGGCATGGGGATTGCCAGAATCGCCATTTCCCTGTCCACCTTCCGGAAATCGGTGTTTTTTCTCTGTGTATTCTGCATTCCTCCGCTGCTGGGGGTGGATCGGATTTTTTATACGGAACCGATTTCGGATTTTGCCGGAGTGATCTGTTCTGTCACGGTATTCGCTCTGTGCTTCGGAAAGGTGATCGGGCTGAAGAAGACAGGAAAGGAGCGGAGAATATGAATGTGAGAGCATATCTGGAGGAACTGATTGAGAGGGCGAGAACGGATGAGGCCCTCAGAGACAGAATATTGGCTACCGGGCAGTGCCCGGAACCTCTGGCGGCATTCTGTGCCGTATGCAGGGAACAGGGATTCCCTTTGTGGGAGATGGACCTGATCGGCGCCGGCGAGGAGTTTTATGCGGCGATGAAGCGCAGCACCAACGGCGGCGGAGAAAATTCCCCGGAGCTGGCCGGGGAAGACGATTTTTACGGCTGGGTGATGGCGGAGCTGGGGAAGTAAACGCTCCGTGCAAAAAACCTGTATTTTCTTTCGATGCATGTGAAATGACCGGAGGAAAATGCAGGTTTTTTGTTTATATTTCTTTTGCTGCTTCGTGGATCCATTTTCCGCTCAGAAGGCGGGAAATGCACCAGACGGATTTAATGGCAAAGTCGGCTCTCAGGCAAAGCATGGTCAGCCATGCGGGCCAGTGCAGCAGCAGGCCGCCTACCGCTCCCAGCGGTATGGATACCAGCCACATGAACAGAATATCTGCCATCATGAGAAAACGGGTATCTCCGCCTCCTCTCAGGACGCCTTTGGTCATAACGGACTGTACCGCCTGGAAGAAGACGATGACAACGTAGGCATGTATCAGCTGGTAGGTGATCTCCATGGTTTCGTCTGTCAGCGTATATATGGACAGCGTAGCGGGCCCGATGAAATAAATCAGAACTGCCGCAAGGCCGCCGAAGACCAGGCTGAGGAAGTAGAAGGTTTCTCCCTGTTTCATGGCCAGATCCCGTTTTCCTGCGCCGATGGTATTTCCGGTTATAATGCTGGAAGCGTTGGATACGCCCTGGATGACCACGGTGCAGAGCCGGTCGATAACCTGACAGATTGCGTTTCCTGCCACAACGGCCGTTCCCATATGTCCCAGTACAACGCTGATAATGTTGCCGCCCAGACCGAGGAGAGAGTCACTGACCAGCACAGGAGCGCCTAAACGGAAGTACTGGCGGTAAAAAGAGGGAGACGGGGATTTCAGCAGATGCTTTAAACGAAGTCCCAGCTTCCGATCCGCCAGCAGAACATAGGAAAAGGTGGCGATAAATTCGGAAAGCCTTGCGATCAGCGTTCCGAGGGCTGCTCCGGCGATTTCCATTCGCGGTGCTCCGAATTTGCCGAAAATAAAGACATAGTTGGCAATCAGGTTGATGATGAAAGACAGAATGGAAACCAAAAGTCCCAGATTAGGCTGGCCGACGGAGCGCATAAGCTGGGCAGTGACAAAGCTCGTCCCGTGGATGAGAAAAATGAATGCGGTGATCCGCAGATAACGGACCCCTTGGGCGACAACGTCCTCTTCCGGCGTATAGATGGACATGATCTGGGATGGGAAGAAAAAGGTGATGACGGAAAAAACAATTGCAAGCACCGCAATGATCCGCACTGCCATACTGAAGGTTTCCCGTACTTTGTCAATTCTCTTCGCACCCCAGTACTGCGCGGCGAGCACGCTGGAGCCGCCGATGATCCCCATGCACAGAGTATTAAAAAAACTGTAGTACTGATTGGCCAGACTGGAAGCTGAAAGCTGCACCTCACCGAAGGAGCCGAGCATTATGGTGTCCAGCATATTTACTCCCACATTGATGGCCTGCTGCAGTGCTACCGGCACCATGATAAAAAGCACGGACCGGTAGAACTGAGCATCTTTGATAATGGTAATTTTTCGCATGGCTACATGATGTGCGGAGCGCCGTCCATGGTGTAGGCACTGGGGGATTTCAGATTTACTCGGCTCCAGACGACGGCTTCACAGGTTTTTAGGAAATCGTAGTTCAGATCCATGCCCCAACCGGGTTTTTCGTTGGGCACGATAAATCCGTCTCTGACATGGAGGACTTCCGTACAGAGATCGGCGTCCATCCCATTCTCCCGCGGTTCATTCTCCAGATAAGTAGTATTGTAGGTGCTCATGCAGAAATGGACATTGATGCAGTTGGCCAGAGGGCTGAGAGGATTGTGGGGACTGAGCAGGCGGAAGCTGGGTTCTGCCATGGCAGCGATTTTCCGCATGCCTGTCATACCTCCGCAGAGCAGAATATCCGGCTGCAGAATATCGACGGCGTGAAGCTGAATCAGCTTTTCGTAGGTATACATATCAAAAATCTGTTCTCCGGTGGCCAGGGGAACATTCAGTCCCTGAGCCATCTCCGCCCAATTATCCAGATTATCCGGACGGATGGGTTCTTCTACGAAAAGCGGCCGATAAGGCTCCAGAAGATTGCACACCCTTTTTCCCTGCGCAGGCTCGTAAATTTTGCTTTGCATGTCAATGCCGATTTCAAAATCATCTCCCAATTCCCTTCGCATTCCCTCAAACATTTCTGTCAGTTCTTTTTCGGAAGACCCCACAGGGTGGTATCCTAAGCTGGCGACGGCCGTTTTGCAGGCTTTGTAGCCGTAGGTTTCTATTTTAGGAACAAGTGACTCTAAAGCTTCCTTACTGTTTTTTCCGCGGGTATGACAATAGACCGGAACTTTATCCCGAACCGCTCCCAGAAGCTTATATACGGGAAGACCGGCGATTTTTCCGGCAATATCCCATAAAGCCAGGTCTATGGCACTGGCAGCAGTGTAAAGGACAGAACCGCCGTTGAAACGGGAGTAATTGATGATTCGTTTTTGAATCCGTTCCCGATCCAGCGGGTCCATTCCTACAACCCATTCGGAAACGTAGCGAACCATTTCTGCCACAGCAGCATCTGCGCCTACACAGAACAGCTCCCCAACGCCATGAATGTTTTCATCTGTATCGATTCTGACAAAGTTAAAATTTCTCCACTGAGTGGTGTGTACGGAATAGGTGGTTATTTCTGTAATTTTCATGAATGCGTTCTCCTTTTTGCGTGATTATAAATGAATTATATTGGGTAAACGATATAGGCCATAATAATAGTAGAAATTCCATAAAGCACCCACAGAGGAAGACAGGCCAAGAAAACGGTTTTGATTTTGTACCCTCCTGATCCGAAGGCGATGGCTATGGACGGAGAGGACATGGGCGTGAGCATGGCGCCGGTGGTACCGCAGGAGATGGCCAAAACCAGGGCTCTGGGGTCGAAACCTCGGCTGACTGCGGTCATGATGGCCAAAGGAACAAGCACATTATAAGTAGCAGTATTGCTCATGATCTGAGTCAGGCATGCGCCTACGATGTAGAAAGCAACCAGAACCGTAAAAGGAGACGGATTTCCTCCCAAGGTTTTGATGATTCCGTTGGCTACGATGTCGGCTGCTCCCGTTTTCTGCATGGCGGTAGCCAGACAGAGCAGGCCGGCCAGCATGAGAATGGTGTCAACCTGAAGATACTTTTTCACTTCTTTTAAGTTCAGTGCGCCGAGGGCACCCAGTACCAGGTCTGCGATAATGGGAATGATGTACATCGGAAACGGAAGGAAGGAGTTAAATGCAATGGCGATCATGGTAAGGAGAAACACGCCGAAAATAATTTTTTCTGTTTTGGGATCACAGCCGTCCTCAATTTTGGCTGATTTTAACTGACTGGCATCGATGGTATTGCTGGGAAACAGCTTCCAGCCGAAAAACGCCATATAGAAGAACGCAATCAGTGCAGGAATAAATACCACTAAGGATTTGTCAAACATCCGCACGCGTTCGGCGGCTCCATTGGCCTCCAGAAAGGCATTTGCCTGTACAAAGTAGGTAAGTCCCGCTCCCACAGGAAGCATACATTGAGAAGCGTGAGAAACTACGGCTCCCGGATACAGAAGGTTGGAGGGCTGTACGGGGCTGTCGCTGTCCAGAGCAGCAGTCAGCGGGAGAAGCATACTGATTACTCCCAAAGGACTGACCAGCTGGGTGAGGAGCATGGCGCCTAAAAGATATAAAAATACGATGGATTTCCCGCTGCTGCCCCGCTGCATGATCCAGTTTCGCACTCGTTTCACCAGACTGGTTTTTCCAAGAGAACCGGCGAGAACAAACATGGCGGATACCATTACAACGTTGGTGCTTGCAAAATTTTCATAAGCTTCATCAAAAGAAAGCACACCGGTGGCACACAAAAAGGTTGCACAGGCCATTCCGATAAAACCAAAATTGCATTTTCCGCTTAAAAACATTATGACAACTACCAAGAGAGTACCTAAAGTCAGGATTAGTTCCATACTCATATAGATTTCCTCCTAAAAACATAAATAAAACTTTTAGTTGTGTATTTTGACTGTTTTACCGGTAAAAAATGTGTGATTTTAGTATAAAACACAGATGAAAACTTGACAAACACCTTTTGTTTATATAAGTTATAAGTAATTTTTATTATTTTAAGGAGGGATTCCATGGACATTACCCAGCAGCAATATATTGTGGCGTTGGCAGAGACCGGTTCGGTGACGAAAGCAGCTCAGGTTTTAGGAGTATCTCAGCCGGCAATCAGCAGCTGGCTGAAAATGATTGAATCTCAGCTGGGAGTCCAGCTGGTTATACGGTCAAAAAAAAGATTGATTCTGACACCGGCGGGGGAACTTTATCTGGAAGGTTCCAGGAAGATCATTGATATAAAAAGGGAAACATACAGACGGATCGCCCAAATGTCCGGCGCAGAGCAGGAAGAAATCCGGATTGCGGGAACCCCCAACGGCGGGGCAAAGCTGTTTTCCGAGCTGTTTCAAAAATTCAGAAATCAATATCCTTCTGTTCAGCTCCGGTTTGTGGAAAGCTATAACAGTGCGGCCAGGCAGATGGTGGAAGAAGGAACGGCGGATATCGGAATCGGCTCTACGAGGGACTTGAATTCGGATGTCCTGGAATTTGTATGCGGAGGAATCCGAGAACTGGTATTGATGGTTCCCAGGGAATTTCCTATGTCATACGATGCCTCGGGCTTAAAGAAGGGGGAGGAACTGCCGGTAATCGACCTTGCAGAGTTCAAAAATATGCCGTTTGTTATGCCCGGGCAGGAAATGTCTTATTATGAAGACGTGCTGGCTTTGTTTGATACGGCCGGTTTTTGCCCTAAAATTATTTTTCAGAGCTCTAACGTAAAGGTGATTTATGATATGGTGCGGAATGGAAACGGAGCCGGAATCGTTCCCAGAAGATTTTTTTCTCCGCTGGATCCGGTCTGCCCCTTCTCTTTTCGGCCTCAATTCTTAAACTACGCGGTCTGTTTCTATCGAAAAGGAAGGAAACTGACGGAAGCGCAGAAAAGCGTGCTGAACTTTGTGAAAAATTCTTTTGTTCCGCAAGAATGACGAAAGGTGGAAAAGACTTATATGGATATAAAACAGCTGGAATATCTGCTTGTAATTGAGCGCCTGGGAAGTATTTCTGCGGCAGCAGAGGAGATTCACATTTCTCAGTCGGCCTTGAGTCAGAATCTGGCAAGGCTGGAAAAAAGTTTGCAGACTCCTCTGTTTGTACGGGTAAATAAGCGCCTGGTGCCGAGTCCGGAAGGAGAGGTCTATCTGGACGGAGCAAAGCAGGTAATTCGAATAAAAGAAGAAACCTATAATAAAATTCAAGAATTGATACGAAGAGAAAAGAATTTGGTAAGAATTGCGATTTGTCCCCAGGTTTATGAGGTTTTGGGAGACCGTATTCTTGCAGTTCTAAAAAAGAATTTTCCGGAGGTGCATTTTGAATACAGGTCTATGGACTCCGTGATGATTCAGGAATGTCTGATCAATGAGCTGACAGATTTGGGGATTTTTTGCGTGGATAAAAAAAGAAATCCGCTGGTAGAATATCGGCGGCTGTTTATGGAAGAAATGGTGCTGGCAGTTCCGGATTCTGACGAAGGGGAAGAAGAGAAGATGACTCCGGAAGAACTATGCAGAAAAGCGTTTGTCTGTCAGGCAAAAGGAACTTTTTTGGGAGAGCTGGTTTACAGGGAACTGGGAGAAAGAGG
>CALWEP010000118.1 GCA_944377325.1 uncultured Lachnospiraceae bacterium | reverse complement strand
TTTCGATAAGTTGAGTTAATTATAGCAAAAAGCAGAAGATTTTGCTTAAAAATATCCTGTACATTCATAAAAAAACAAAGTGTGATAGAATTTATCTTCGCACTGGAATTTACTTTTTCAAGTCAGCGAAATTTCTTCGATTTTTCATTGTGTTTCCAAAAGTAAAATGCTATTATAGGAGATAAAAAACGAAATCAGAGGAAAGGAACCATACGGAATGGATAAGGAGAGAGTGATAAAAGCCGCATTGCTCGGCTTCGGAACCGTAGGCGGAGGGGTATACCGTCTGGCGGAGCGCCTGGGAGACGAGCTGGAAAATAAAACCGGGGCGAGACTGGTGATCTCAAAGATTCTGGTGCGCAGTCTGGGAAAGCAGAGGCAGGGAGCGGATCGGTCTCTGTGGACGGCCAGGTGGCAGGAGATTCTGAGTGCCGGGGAGATTTCCGTGGTTATTGAATTGATCGGAGGAATCGAGCCGGCCAGAACCTATGTGACGGAGGCGCTGAAGGCAGGGAAGAACGTGGTTACGGCCAATAAGGATCTGCTGGCCGAGTACGGGGGAGAGCTTCTGAATCTGGCGCAGGAACACCGCTGCGATCTGATGTTCGAGGCATCGGTGGCAGGAGCCATTCCCATTATCCGCTCGCTGAAGCAGAGCCTTGCCGGCAGTATGATCACGGAAGTGGCCGGGATTGTAAACGGCACCACCAATTATATCCTTACTAAAATGTCTGAGGTGGGAATGGACTATGAAGAGGCCCTTGCCCTTGCCATGGAAAAGGGCTACGCGGAGGCAGATCCCACGGCAGACGTGGAGGGCCATGATGCAGGAAGAAAAATTGCCATTATGGCGTCCATCGCCTTTAATTCCAGAGTGACCTTTTCTCAGGTATATACGGAGGGAATCACCAAAATCACGGCAAAGGATATCAGCTATGCAAAGGAATTCGGCTATGTGGTCAAGCTTTTGGGAATTGCGAAGAAGGATGAGGACGGAGTGGAGGTGAAGGTGCATCCCATGCTTGTTCCCGAGGATCATCCTCTGGCAACAGTAAGAAATTCCTTTAATGCGGTATTCGTTCACGGAGAGGCCTGTGACGATGCAATGTTTATGGGAAGAGGGGCGGGAGAGCTGCCCACCGCCAGCGCCGTGATGGGAGACGTGATCGACGTGATGGGAAATCTGGTGCATAACTGCTGCGGACGGATGGGCTGCACCTGCTATAAAACCCTGCCGGTGAAGAAGGCGGAAGATACCCGCAGCCGCTATTTTATGAGAATTCAGGTGACGGACCGCCCGGGAGCTCTGGCCAATATTGCGGGAGTACTGGGAAACAATCAGGTAAGCATTGCCCAGGTTTATCAGAAAAAGAGCCTGAACGGCGTGGCTGAGCTGGTGGTCATTACCGATCTGGTAAGGGAGAAGAACTTCAATGATTCCCTGACTGTGATCCGCGGTATGGATGTGCTTCAGGATGTATCCAGCGTGATTCGGGTGTACTGATCAGATCCTGAGGGCAGAAAGAAAGAGGGACTGTCTCTGCTGAGAAACAGCGGAGGCGGTCCCTTTTTGCGCGGGTGCGGTTCGGAGACGACAGAAAATCACAGCCGGTCCGACGGGGCTTTTCCGGGAATCCGGTGCTGACTGATCCAGTATTCGGAGGCCAGACGGATGAACTCTTTGGCGGCAGTGCTTAAGTAGCTTCCCCGCTTGTAGCTTACGGCGATATCCCAGCAGGGATGGCCGGGCAGGGAGAATGCGGCGATTCCTTCCGGATTCTTCTGCACATAATAATAGGGAATAAGACCGCAGCAGATCCGGGAACGGACCAGCGTGGCGATGGTGGCTGTGCTGGAGGTTTCAAACAGTACGGACGGAGAAAACCCGCATTCCCGGAAAATGGAGTCGGTAAGACGCCGGCTGGTGGACTCCCGGTACATGATCACAAAGGGTTCGTACTTCAGCAGGGACAGGTCCAGCTGAGCCAGAGGCTCTCCTGCAGGAGCAGCTGTGGCGCTGAGGGGATGTCCGTCCGGTATGACGGCCACGATCTCTTCCTGGCAGATTACCTGATAGACGTCCCCTGTCCGGTCGCTTTCTCTGAGGGTCATAAAGCCGATATCCAGCTCTCCTTTCGCAATCTGCTGCTGCTGGAGATGGACGCTCATTTCATGGGGCTCCACCGCAATATCCGGATATTGACGGTGAAAATCAGGGTAGACGGAGGTAAACATATCGATGCCCCGTCCGGGAGTGAAGCCCACGGACAGATTGCCTTTTTTGGTGGCGGCAATATCGCTGATGATGCTGTAGGTCCGGTGCTTGATCTGCATGATCTCCCGGGCGTTTTCCAGGTACACCTCCCCGGCCTCCGTGGGCCTCCAGTTGGTGCGGGAACGGTAGAACAGAGGGGTGCCCAGCTCCTTTTCCAGGCGCAGAAGCTGCTGATTCAGGGCGGACTGGGTGATAAAAAGCTTTTCCGCCGCCCGGGTAATGTTGTTTTCCTCCGCAATCTTGATTATGTATTCCAGCTGTTTGAAATCCACGGCAGTTTCTCCTTTTTTCGTATATGAAAGTATTATAACCAGTGGAAAAAAAATGTGCAAGCCCCCTATCTTTTTCCGGAAAAGTATAGTATAATGGCGGAATGTATATTATTCATATATAAATAATATGATATAAAAAGAACGTAGAAGGAGAGAAGGAACGTGAACGGCAGAAGGCAGGAGTGGCTGGAAGAATTATGCAGAGACTATCCGGAGAGGGAGGAGACTCTCAAAGGACTGTTTTTCGCAGAAGAAGACGGGAAGGCGCTGGCACGGCTGGCGGCGGAGCAGACCTCGGCGGAGGAACCGGAATGGGAGAAGATTGCCGCCGTGATCCTGAACGCTGTGTTTTTGGAGGAACTGGAACGGCGGCTGAAGACTCTGGGGATCGGAAGCTTTCCGGAGAAGGCGGAATGGCTCCGCAGGGAAGGCCTTTACGGGGAGTATATTTTGGATTCCTATGACCGCAGGGAACTGGAGGAGGCAGAGTCTTTTCTCAGGCCGGAACGGGACAGGCTGTTTACTTATGCGGGACTGGAGCTGCTGCTGAGCCGCTATGTGATCCGCAGCTGGAAGGGGGAGATTCTGGAAACTCCTCAGGAGATGTATCTTGGGATTGCTCTTCATCTGGCGCTCAGAGAGCGGAGAGAGGAGCGGATGAAGTGGGTGAAGCGGTTCTATGATGTACTGAGCCTTCAGCAGGCAACCATGGCCACGCCTACCCTGTCCAACGCCAGGAAGCCGTTCCATCAGCTTTCTAGCTGCTTCATCGATGTGGTGCCGGACAGTCTGGACGGAATCTACAGAAGCGTGGACAGCTTTGCAAAGGTGAGCAAGTTCGGCGGAGGAATGGGAATGTATTTCGGCAAGGTCCGGGCTGCGGGAAGCAGTATCCGGGGATTTGACGGGGCGGCCGGAGGCGTGATCCGCTGGGTGCGGCTTGCGAATGATACGGCGGTAGCGGTGGACCAGCTGGGGATGCGCCAGGGCGCCGCTGCCGTGTACCTGGATGCCTGGCACCGGGACCTTCCGGAATTTCTCCAGCTGCGCACCAATAACGGGGATGACCGGATGAAGGCTCACGACCTGTTTCCGGCAGTCTGCTATCCGGATCTGTTCTGGAAAATGGCGGAAAAGGACCTGGAACAGGAGTGGCACCTGATGTGCCCCCATGAGATCCTGACCGTAAAAGGCTACGGCCTGGAGGATTTCTTCGGAGAAGAGTGGGAAAACCGGTATTGGGACTGCGTAAGTGATCCGAGGATCTCCAAAAGGACCGTGGTGCTGAAGGACCTGGTGCGGATGATTCTGAAATCTATGGTGGAAACGGGGACGCCCTTCGTATTTAACCGGGACACGGTAAACAGGGCCAACCCCAACGGCCATAAGGGAATGATCTACTGTTCCAACCTGTGTACGGAGATTGCCCAGAATATGTCTGCGGCAGAGCATCTGTTTACGGAGGTGCAGGAGAGAAACGGTGAGGAGGCTGTGGTTACGGCCGTAAAGCCCGGCGATTTTGTAGTGTGCAACCTGGCCAGTCTCAGTCTGGGAAATCTTCCCCTGGAGGACGGGGAGGTCATGGCCCGGACGGTGGAAACCGTTGTCCGCGCTCTGGACAACGTGATCAGCCTGAATCTGTATCCTTTGCCCTATGCGGAGCTGACTGCCCGGAAATACAGGGCCATCGGACTGGGGGTGAGCGGATATCATCATATGCTGGCAAAAAGGAAGATCCGTTGGGAATCGGAGGAGCATCTGGCATTTGCGGATAAGGTTTTTGAGGAAATCAACTACCTGGCCGTAAAGGCCAGCTCCGATCTGGCGGCGGAGCGGGGAAGCTATCCCGCTTTCCGGGGAAGCGACTGGGAGACGGGAGAGTATTTCCGGAAGAGGGCGTACCGGGGAAAACGATGGGAGAGACTGGCGGCCATGGTCAGGAAGCAGGGCATGAGAAACGGCTATCTCATGGCGGCTGCCCCTACCAGCAGCACCAGTATTCTGGCGGGCACCACCGCCGGTTTGGATCCGGTGATGAAAAAATATTTTCTGGAGGAAAAAAAGCACTCGATTCTGCCCCGGGTGGCGCCGGAGCTGGGACCAAGTACCTTCTGGTACTATAAGGAGGCCCACTATCTGGATCAGACCTGGAGCGTAAGAGCCGCAGGAATCCGACAGAGACATATGGATCAGGCCCAGAGCCTGAATCTGTACATTACCAACGAATATACCCTGCGTCAGGTGCTGGAGCTTCTTCTCCTCTCCTGGAGAGAAGGGGTAAAAACCGTTTATTACGTGAGAAGCAAGGCTCTGGAAGTGGAAGAGTGCGAGAGCTGTTCATCATAAGGGGAGTGAAAAGATATGGAAGAACTGAAGAAGAAAAAGCTGTTCAACCCTGACGGGGACATATCCCCTGCAGGGCGCAGGATCATCGGAGGAAATCCGACGAATCTGAATGACTTTAACAATATGAAATACGGATGGGTTTCCGACTGGTACCGGCAGGCCATGAACAATTTCTGGATTCCTGAGGAGATCAGCATGGCGGCGGATGTTCTGGACTATCCCCGGCTGTCGGAGGCGGAGCGGTCGGCTTATGACAAAATCCTCAGTTTTCTGATTTTTCTGGATTCGGTGCAGACGGCAAATCTGCCTAACATCGGCAGCTATGTGACAGCCAGCGAGGTCAATCTCTGCCTTACCATCCAGGCATTCCAGGAGGCGGTTCACAGCCAGAGCTACAGTTATATGCTGGACAGCATCTGCACCCCTACGGAACGGGAAAGAATTCTGTATCAGTGGAAAGATGACAGCCGCCTTTTGAGGAGGAACACTTTTATCGGAGATCTGTACAATGAATTTCAGGAGCGCCGGGACAGGCGGACCTTTCTCAAGGTCCTTATGGCCAATTACATTCTGGAAGGAATTTATTTTTACAGCGGCTTTATGTTTTTCTACAACCTGGCCAGGGGAGGGAAAATGCCGGGAAGCGTCCAGGAGATCCGCTACATCAACAGAGATGAAAACACCCATTTATGGCTGTTCCGCAGCATGATCAGAGAACTGCGGAAGGAGGAACCCGAGCTGTTTTCCCAAGAAAACCTGTCCATGCTGGAGGAAATGATGCGGGAAGGGGTGGATCAGGAAATTCAGTGGGGGCGGTATGTGATCGGCAGCAGGATTCCCGGTTTAACGGAGGAGATGGTGGAGGATTACATTCTCTACCTGGGAAATCTCCGGTGGAGCTCCCTGGGCTTCGGAACTCTGTTTGAAGGCCGGGAAAAGGAACCCTCGTCCATGAGATGGGTGGGGCTTTATGCCAATGCCAATATGGTAAAGACGGATTTCTTTGAGGCAAAAAGCACGGCCTACGCGAAAAGCACGGCCCTGGTGGATGACCTGTAGAATGGAAAAATAAATTTATTTTTTCTGCGGGAGAGAGTATAATGGTAGGGTGAAAAGAGAACCGCAGACTGAAAAAGCAGCGGGGAAGGGAATATTTTTGAGGAGGTAAGAGCTATGAACCAGACTATGGAAATGATTTTAAGCCGCAGAAGCACCCGGAAATTTTTGGAAAAACCCATTCCGGAGGAGGAAATCAGACAGATTGTGGATGCCGCTCTTCATGCGCCCAGCGCCATGGGCAGGCAGACCTGGAAATTTACGGTGGTGATGAACCGGGAAAAGATTCAGGAATTGGCCGCGGTAATGGGAAAGGTCCTGGGAAGAGACGGCTATGACATGTACTGTCCGCAGGTGCTGATCATTCCGTCCAACCTGGAAACCAGCCCCTTCGGCAGAGAGGACAATGCCTGCGCTCTGGAAAACATCTTTCTGGCTGCCCATTCCATGGGCATCGGCTCCGTATGGATCAACCAGCTTCAGGGCATCTGCCACGATCCTCAGATCCGAAGCGTGCTTAAGGAGCTGCAGATTCCCGACGACCATGTGGTATACGGAATGGCGGCCTTAGGGTATGGGGCGGAGGAACCCGCTCCCAAGGAGAGGATCGGACAGACTGCCTATATCCGGTAAAAACCTTGCCGAAGCCGTATTTTTCTGCTATAATGGTTCAACATGAAAACAGGCAGGTTAAGCCTGCAAGGATAGAATACGCGGAGGGATACTATGGAAGAGAAAATGGCGGCAGTGGAAACGGGAGAGAAAGAGACTGTTTCCAAGAATTTCATTGAACAGGAGATCGAAAAGGACCTGGCGGAGGGAGTGTACAATCACGTACAGAACAGATTCCCACCGGAGCCCAACGGCTACCTGCATATCGGCCACGCCAAATCTATTCTGCTGAACTACGGTCTGGCAAAAAAATACGGCGGAAAATTCAATCTCCGCTTTGACGATACCAATCCCACAAAGGAAAAAGTGGAATTTGTGGAATCCATCAAGGTGGACGTGCAGTGGCTGGGCGCCGATTATGAGGACAGGCTGTTCTTTGCATCGGATTATTTTGAACAGATGTATGAGTGCGCCGTTTTCCTTATTAAAAAGGGAAAAGCCTTTGTCTGCGATCTGACTGCGGATCAGATCAGAGAGTACAGAGGAGACTTTAAAACTCCGGGAACGGAAAGCCCTTTCCGGAACCGCTCCGTGGAGGAGAACTTAAAGCTCTTTGAGGAGATGAAGGAAGGAAAATACCGGGACGGAGAAAAGGTGCTCCGCGCCAAGATCGACATGGCTTCTCCCAATATCAACATGAGAGATCCGGTGATCTATCGGGTGGCTCACATGAGCCATCACAATACGGGCGATCAGTGGTGCATTTATCCCATGTATGATTTTGCCCACCCCATTGAGGACGCGATCGAGCATATCACCCACTCTATCTGTACTCTGGAGTTCGAGGATCACAGACCGCTCTATGACTGGGTGGTGAGAGAATGTGAATTTGAGAATCCTCCCAGACAGATTGAATTTGCCAAGCTGTACCTGACCAATGTGGTTACGGGAAAGCGCTACATCAAGAAGCTGGTGGAGGACGGCATTGTGGACGGCTGGGATGACCCCAGACTGGTATCCATCGCCGCTCTGCGCAGAAGAGGCTACACGCCGGAATCCATCCGAATGTTTGTGGAACTGGTGGGAGTGGCGAAGGCCAACAGCTCCGTGGACTATGCTCTTCTGGAATACTGCATCCGCGAAGATCTGAAGCTGAAGAAGGCCAGAATGATGGCTGTGCTGGATCCGGTGAAGCTGGTGATCGACAACTATCCGGAGGATCAGATGGAAGAGGTGGAAGTGCCCAACAATCTGGAAAATCCGGAGCTGGGTTCCAGAATGGTTCCTTTCGGAAGAGAGCTTTATATTGAGCGGGAGGATTTCATGGAGACTCCGCCTAAGAAATATTTCCGTATGTTCCCGGGAAATGAGGTTCGTCTCATGGGCGCCTATTTTGCCGCCTGCACCGGCTGCGAAAAGGACGAAAACGGCAACGTAACCGTGGTTCACTGTACCTACGATCCGGAGACCAGAGGCGGCTCCAGCTCGGACGGCAGAAAAGTAAAGGGAACCATTCACTGGGTGGCTGCAAAGACGGCCAAAAAGGCGGAGTGCCGTCTGTATGAGAACATTGTGGATGAGGAGAAGGGAAAGCTCAATGAAGACGGAAGCCTGAACTTGAATCCCAATTCCCTGACGGTGCTGACGGACTGCTACGTGGAGCCGGAGCTGGGAACGGCCCGGGCTTATGACAGCTTCCAGTTTGTGCGGAACGGTTACTTCTGCGCCGACTGCAGAGACAGCTCTCCGGAGCATCTGGTGTTCAACAGGATCGTTTCCTTAAAGAGCTCCTTTAAGCTTCAGAAGTAATTCCGTGCCGGCAGGCGCGGAAACAGGATCGGGCAGGAGGAAAGATGGATCTGATGGTGCCTCTGCAGACGGGAGGGGAGACGCCCCTTTACGAGCAGATTTATGAGTATATAAAAAAAGAAATCAGAAGCGGCGGACTGCGGGCAGCGGTCCGCCTTCCGTCTACCAGGAGACTGGCAGAACACCTGAAGGTGAGCCGGAGCACTACTCAGCTGGCTTATGACCAGCTTCTGGCGGAGGGATATATTGAGGCCGTTCCGTGCAGGGGATACTTTGTCTGCGAGACGGAAGGGCTTTTGGAAATCAGCCCGGGAATGGGAATTTTGCCGGGAACGGAAAAAGAGAAAAGACCGGAAAGGGAACTGTCCCGGACCGGGGAGAAGGCGGCGATGGATTTTTCTCCGGGGGGCATTGATCTGGACAGCTTTCCTTACGGCATATGGAGAAAAATCTCGAAGGATACCTTGGTTGACGGCAACCGTGCCATGCTTTTGGCGGGAGACAGACAGGGAGAGCTCTCCCTGCGGGAGGCGGTGCGGGACTATCTCCACGCGGCAAGAGGCGTGTCCTGCACGGCGGAGCAGATTGTGATCGGAGCGGGAAACGAGTACCTGCTTATGCTCCTTATGGGCGTGCTGGGCAGGAGCCGGAAGATAGCTATGGAAAGTCCTACCTACAAGCAGGCTTACCGGGTGCTTGCCGGGCAGGGAGCAGAGGTGGTGCCGGTGGAGATGGACGGCAGAGGGATGAAAACGGATGACTTGGAAAGGTCGGGAGCGGATACGGCATACGTGATGCCGTCCCATCAGTTTCCCACGGGAATCGTCATGCCGGTGAGAAGAAGACAGGAGCTGCTGAAATGGGCCTGTGAAAAAGAGGGCCGTTTTCTGATCGAAGATGACTATGACAGTGAATTCCGATATAAAGGGAAGCCTGTTCCGGCTCTTCAGGGAATGGGACGGGAGGACAAAGTGATCTATCTGGGCACCTTTTCCCAGTCCATTGCCGCAGCCATCCGAATCAGCTATATGGTGCTTCCTCCGTCTCTGGTTCCTGTGTATCGGGAGCAGGCCGGGTTTTATGCATCTACCGTGTCCAGAATCGACCAGAACATTCTCTATCAGTTTTTGGTGAAGGGACATTTTGAAAGGCATCTGAACAGAATGCGTGCCGTCTACAGAGAAAAGCATGACAGCCTTCTGACTGCGCTGCGGCCTCTGGAGAGAGACTTTCTTGTGTCCGGAGAGTATGCCGGACTGCATCTGCTGCTCACTCACCGCCGTGCGCCGGAGCGGGAGCTGATCCGTCTGGCAGGAGAGGCGGGGGCAAAGGTTTACGGCCTTTCCTCCTGTTTTATCGGAGATCCGGAAAAGGCCAGCGGGAGCAGGACCGTTCTTTTGGGTTATGCCAGTCTGACAAAGGATGAGATCCTTCAGGGGGCGGACCGTCTGGTTCGGGCCTGGAACGGCCTGTAATGCAAAAAAATACAAAAATCCCGTTTTATTGTTTGACAATTGATCGGGTTAGTGCTATTTTCTATATTAAAAATACGATTGCGGCGTAGGAGGGAATTATGGAAAAGAAGAATCTTGATTGGGAAAACATCGGGTTTACATACCGTGTAACTGACAAACGGTACGTATCCCACTATAAAAACGGACAGTGGGATGAGGGAGAGCTTACTTCCGATTCCAATATTGTGCTTAATGAATGCGCAGGTATTTTTCAGTACTGTCAGGAAGCATTTGAGGGACTTAAGGCTTATACCACAGAGGACGGAAGCATCGTAACCTTCCGCCCGGACCAGAACGCGGAGAGAATGATGAATTCCGCGGCAGGTCTGGAAATGCCGCCGTTCCCGAAGGAGCGCTTTCTGGAAGCCGTGGATCAGGTGGTTCTGGCCAACGAAGCCTGGGTTCCGCCTTACGGCAGCGGGGCGACACTGTATATCCGCCCTTATATGTTTGCGTCTTCTCCGGTGATCGGAGTAAAGCCGGCGGACGAGTATCAGTTCCGCGTGCTCTGCACACCCGTAGGTCCTTACTTCAAAGGCGGCGCGAAGCCCATCTCCATCTGTGTCAGCGATTTTGACCGTGCGGCTCCCAAGGGGACCGGTCACATCAAAGCCGGCCTGAACTATGCCATGAGCCTTCATGCCGGTATGACAGCCCACAGAAACGGATTTGATGAGAATATGTTCCTGGATCCGGCCACCAGAACCTATGTGGAGGAGACGGGAGGAGCCAACTTCCTGTTTGTGACAAAGGACGGAGAACTGGTAACGCCGAAGTCTGATTCCATTCTTCCTTCCATCACCCGCCGCTCCCTGATCTACGTGGCGGAGCACTACCTGGGCATGAAGGTGACGGAGCGTCCGGTGAAGCTGGCGGAGCTGGGAGATTTTGCGGAGTGCGGCGTATGCGGCACGGCGGCTGTGGTATCTCCCGTAGGAAGAGTTGTGGACCACGGAAAAGAGATCTGCTTCCCCAGCGGCATGGAGAAGATGGGACCGGTGACCCAGAAGCTTTATGATACCCTTACGGGAATTCAGATGGGCCGGATCGAGGCGCCGGAAGGCTGGATCCGGAAAATCAAATAAAAGAACAGAAATGCGGAACGGCTTCATGGGCTGTCCGGAAAAGCGCAGGCCGCACCGACAGCGCCGGATGAACCGCTGACATAACAATAATACCTCCCGAACAGATAAGGCAAACAGCTAAAATCTGCTGGGAGGTATTTTCATGTTCAAGTGCGGCAAAAAACCTGCTGATAAAAATTATGCTTTTTCCATGTCAGGCGGCGCTCAGTTGTTCTGATCCGTATCTTCCGTGACGGACTCAATGGTGCTGCCCGGCTTTTCGGCAGTATATTCCATATGATCTTCTTCCAGATCGGCAGCCTCCGTCTTTTCGTCGTTCAGCTCATGGGAGGAACCGAGCCGTTCCTCGGCAGCCTCTGAGAATTCGGCTATTTTTTCCGCCGCATCTGCCGCGAGATCTTTGATCGCTTCGGCGGCATGGTCCGCCATATCCTCTGCCTTTTCGGCGGCATGGTCTGCCATATCCTCCGCTTTTTCAGCGGCGCGGTCCGCCATATCCACAGCGGCATCCTCCAGATCGGAGACGGCATCGGCCGCCCGTTCGGCGGTGCGGCTGCCCAAATCCTTCATCCTGCCCTTTGCCATCTGAGCCGTGTCCTTTGCGGCGGAGCCTACGGAGCCGGCAGCATCAGACAGGATTGCGGCAGTATCCTTCATGATCTCCTTTGCCGCCCCGGCCATATCTTTCGCCGCGTCCAGCATATCGCCGGCGGCCACCTTAAATTCATCCTTGCTTGCATGAAGAGAAACATATCTTCTGGAACCGGCTTCCTGACGGCTTTCCTCGTCTTCAAACACATCCTCGTCTTCATCCTCAAAGTCATGAAAGTCTTCTTCCAGCTCCTTGCTGAAGGATCTGTATTTTTTAAAATAAGAAATACCGGCTGCCGCAGCTCCGGCTGCCGCGGCCAGCGCCAGCCAGCGGCCAACGTGTTTTTTTGCCATATCGAATGCTCCTTTCCGATTCAACATATTATGATTATTGTAATACGGATATGTGAAAAAAGAAAGGTATAAGTTTCGAAAATTTCTATAAAATAAGAGGGAGGAAGAGACAAAATTGGAAAGTTTATAAATTTTTTCGCACTCGACTATTGACAGTGCTAACAAATGGTGGTATAACCTTACTTGTGAAAAGGATAGGAATTCTGCAGATAGGAATTTAGAAAGAAAACCAGATCATATAAGGAGGAATATCTCATGAAATTGGTACCGTTATTTGACAGAGTTGTATTGAAGCAGCTGGTGGCGGAGGAGACCACCAAGTCCGGCATTGTTCTGCCGGGACAGGCAAAGGAGAAGCCCCAGCAGGCGGAAGTAATCGCCGTAGGACCGGGCGGAGTGATCGACGGAAAAGAGGTTACCATGCAGGTGAAAGCCGGCGACAAAGTGATCTATTCCAAATACTCCGGCACGGAAGTGGAAGTGGACGAAGAGAAGTACGTCATTGTAAAGCAGAGCGATATCTTAGCAGTGATTGAATAAATTGGAGGTAGACAGACATGGCAAAGGAAATTAAATACGGCGTAGAGGCCAGAAAAGCATTAGAGGCCGGCGTAAACCAGCTGGCAGATACGGTAAGAGTAACTTTGGGACCGAAAGGAAGAAACGTGGCTCTTGACAAATCCTTCGGCGCTCCCCTGATCACCAATGACGGTGTGACCATTGCCAAAGAGATCGAGTTAAAGGATCCCTTTGAGAATATGGGAGCTCAGCTGGTAAAAGAGGCTGCTACCAAGACCAATGACGTGGCCGGCGACGGAACCACCACCGCTACGGTGCTGGCTCAGGCCATGATCAATGAGGGAATGAAGAACCTGGCTGCAGGCGCCAACCCCATCGTTCTTAGAAAGGGCATGAGAAAGGCTACGGAGGCAGCTGTGGAGGAGATTGCCAAGATGAGCAAGCCCATCGAAGGCAAGGAGCAGATCGCAAGAGTAGCGGCTATCTCCGCTTCCGACGATTCCGTAGGCGAGATGGTTGCGGACGCTATGGAAAAGGTTTCCAAGGACGGCGTGATCACCATCGAAGAGTCCAAGACCATGAAGACGGAACTGGATCTGGTGGAAGGAATGCAGTTTGACCGCGGATACGTTTCCGCTTATATGTGCACCGATATGGACAAAATGGAGGCAGTTCTGGATGATCCGTACATCCTGATCACCGACAAGAAGATCTCCAATATCCAGGAAATTCTTCCCCTTCTGGAGCAGGTTGTAAAGACCGGCGCCAAGCTGCTGATCATCGCAGAGGACGTGGAGGGCGAGGCTCTCACCACCCTGATTGTGAACAAGCTGAGAGGAACCTTCAATGTTGTGGCTGTGAAGGCTCCGGGCTACGGCGACAGAAGAAAAGAGATGCTGAAGGATATCGCTATTCTTACCGGCGGACAGGTGATTTCCGACGAGCTGGGTCTTGACCTGAAAGAGGTTTCCATGGATCAGCTTGGACGTGCGAAATCCGTTAAGGTACAGAAGGAAAATACCATTATCGTAGACGGCTGCGGCGATAAGGCTGAGATCAATGCAAGAGTAAGCCAGATCCGCGCTCAGATCGAGGAGACCACTTCTGACTTTGACAGAGAGAAACTTCAGGAAAGACTGGCAAAACTGGCCGGCGGCGTTGCGGTAATCCGTGTAGGCGCGGCAACTGAGGCTGAGATGAAGGAGGCGAAGCTCCGCATGGAGGACGCCCTTGCAGCTACGAAGGCCGCAGTGGAAGAAGGAATCATCGCAGGAGGCGGTTCCGCATACGTGCATGCCGCAAAGAAGGTTGCGGAGGTTGTAAACGGCCTGGAGGGCGACGAGAAGACCGGCGGAAAGATCATTCTGAAGGCTCTTGAGGCTCCCCTGTACCACATTGTTGCAAACGCAGGCCTGGAGGGTTCCGTAATCATTAATAAGGTAGCTGAGTCTGAGACGGGAATCGGCTTTGACGCATACACAGCAGAGTATGTGGACATGATCAAAGCCGGTCTCCTGGATCCCGCAAACGTTACCAGAAGTGCTCTGCAGAATGCTACCAGCGTGGCACCCACGCTGCTGACCA
>CALWEP010000117.1 GCA_944377325.1 uncultured Lachnospiraceae bacterium | reverse complement strand
CCCGCAGCTGAACGAAAATATCCTGATTTCTGGTTTTCTCCGTGGTATGACCGCTGAAAACGTATCCGTCGATGGGACTGTAGAAATCGGCAAGATAGTCGGGATTCAGCCGGATCAGCATGGCTTTGCTCCCGGCGGTTCTGGCCAGGGAGGCGTGGCCGATGTTGGGAGTGAGAAGAAGGAGATCGTCTTCTTCCAGGGATACGGTCTGACCGCCGTAATTGACCTCTATGCTGCCGCTCAGGACCAGCAGCAGTTCCATGTCGTAGTGCCAGTTGTAGCGGTAGGGACCAAGATAATAAATGTATTGTTTCAGGCTCAGATTTCTGCTTTTGTGATTCAGGCGGAAAAAGTATTCCCCCTTTCTCTCCTCCGGGAGAGAAGAGTCTTCGTTATATTGTGCCATAATAAGCTCCTTTTTTTGAAAAGATTATAACATTTCTCCGGGAAATGGGGAAGAAGGAGAGAAAGATTATAAAAAAAGGAAGATGAAAATCAAAATCACAGGGGAAAAATGTGCAGATATTACAAACAAAAATATGACACCCAAAAAGGGTGATTTTTTAGGTGCATTTTTTATTGGATTTGAAAAAAAATCAATAAACAGCGGGAATCAAAGGAAAATAAAAAGGACATTTTTTAGATCGGCATGAAAAAAAAGGGGGAATTTATAAAGAAATCCCTATTTTGGGGAGAAAACGAGAGGTGAAATTACGGAAAGAAAACGGCAGCCGGGATGAGTACAATGATGAATATAAGAAACACACAGAACGAAGGAAAATGTGAAGGAGGGTAAGAATGAGTAGTTTGACAATCTGCCTGATTATTTTCGTGCTGACCATCATCGGATATTGCTCCGGAAAGCTCAGCATTGCCACGGTGTCGCTGACGTCCCTAATGGCGCTTTCTGTCACCGGCTGTCTGGATCAGGCGTCTGCCTTGGCGAATTTTTCAAACAATAACGTAATTATGATTGCCGGTATGTGCGTAGTGGCAGCCGGCTTCAACAGAACGAAGTTCTGTATGCTGCTGGCCGGAAAGATTTCTGCTGTTTCCAAGGGAAGTCTGACCAAAATGATGTGCGGATACATTCTTCTTGGGGTGATTCTCAGCCAGTTTATCCAGAGCCCGGTTGCCGTATTCGGCATTGTGGCTCCCATGCTGATCGCTTCCGCGGAGAATATGGGAATTTCCCCCAGTAAAGTAGTGTTCCCTCTGGGCGTAAGCGTTATCATTACCTGCTGTACCCTTCCTCTTGGAGCCGGAGCGACGGTTGCCGCCGAGCTGAACGGTTATATCGAGAGTTACGGCTACACAGACTTTATGGTAGGCATTGCAGATCCCATGAAGGCGAGACTTCCTCTTCTGATCTGCTGCGTGCTGTACTGCGTGTTCGCTGCTCCGAAGCTGGCGCCGGACAATAAGGTTGCTGTTTCCGGAGGAGAGATGGCCGCAGCCAAGGCGAAAGAGCCGCTGACCAATTTCCAGGATTACGCCGGACTGGTGATTTTCTTTGCGGATGCGCTGGCTCTCATGTTTTCTTCCGCCATTCATCTGCAGAACTGGCAGATCACGGTAATCGGCGCCCTTCTCATGGTGCTGTTCGGAGTTCTGAAGCCCAGAGAGGCGGTAGCCGCCATTCCGCTGAGCATGCTGCTTCTGATCGTAGGAGCTCTGGGGATGTCCGGAGCCCTTGCAGCCACAGGAGCCGGCGACCTGATCGGCGGATACATCGGACAGGTTGTGGCTGCGGTAAACGGCAATTCTTACATTGTAGGATTTATTTTCTTCCTGATTCCGTTTGCCCTCACTCAGGTAATGCAGAACCGGGCGACCATGATGATTTTCCATCCCATTGCCATTGCCACCTGCGCGTCCATCGGCGCCAATCCGGTAGGCCTGATGATCCTGATTCAGGCAGGCTGCCTGTCCGCCTTTATGACGCCCATGGCTACGCCTGCGGTTCTCTACATTATGGATTACGGCGGCTATGACCAGGCGTCCATGTTCAAACAGTCGGGCCTTCTGGCGCTGATCTGCGCAGTGGTTTCCGTATTGTGGACCATGACCATATTCCCGCTGTAAAAACAGAGAAGTGCGGAAGTGAGAAGCCGCCGGGTTTCAGCTTTTTCTATGGAGAGCCGGCGGAACGGTCCGAAAAATAAAACCGGCAAATGAAGGCACTCAGAGAGAGTCAGTCAGCCGGTAAGAACCTTTTCCCGTTTTGACCACAGTCCCTTCCGCTTCATACTGATTGAGAATCCGCTGGAGCTGACGGGCGCTGCAGTTTAAATGGAACGAGGCCTGCTGCAGGCCTTTCAGCTCATTGCAGCTGCATTTGTACCGCATGTATGTCAGTACCCGCTGCTTCAGGCTTGCGGGGACAGCATCCATGGCGGTGATGGACCGCATTTTTTGCGTCAGAGAACTGCATACCAGCTGCAGGAACAGGCAGTTTGTCAGCAGCTGGGATTTGCTCTTTTCGATGGACAGAGCGAGGCAGGTGAGATCCTGGCTGGCTTCCGCGTAAACGTTGCCTATCTGATGGGAAAAAAGCTCCATTTCGCCTAACAGATAGTTCTCCTGACCGTCTGAAAGGGAGTGGACGGAGCCGTCGTCCCGGACGAAGTAAATACTCAGGGAACCGTGAATGACAATCTGAAATAACGGCTCGTTCTGAAAGGGGGATGTGACGAACTCCCCCTTTTTGTATTGGATAAGGAACAGATGGTTTTTCAGCTCCTGCAGCGAGGAGCAAAATACCGTCTGATTCAGGCAGGCTTCAATCAGGGCCTTATCATAGGATCTTTTCATAAATGTTCCTCCCAACAGGACATATGTCCTGCTTTTCTGTTTCATTGTAGCTTATAATCGTTAAGATTACAAGGAACGTTTAGGGAGGTTCTGTCAATGACAACGGTATTTGAAGAAAAAAACATTTCCAAAGCAGTGATGCGGGTGGGGCTGCCGGCTATGCTGGGACAGCTGACCACGCTGATCTACAATATGGCCGATACGTTCTTCGTCTCTCTGACCAAAGAACCGGCCATGATCGCTGCGGTTACGCTGTGCACGCCCATTCTGCTGATCATTATGTCCGTTGCTTCCGTTTTCGGCATGGGAGGCAACAGCGTGATTGCCAGAATGCTGGGAGAAAACAAGGATAAGGAAGTCCGCAGGACGCTGAATTTCTGTATGTATGCAATGGTGTTTTCAGGAGTTCTGATCCTGGCGGCGGGCGTACTTTTCATGGAGACCGTAGCCCGCCTGTCCGGGGCAGACGGAGAAAATATGGGCTATACCTGCGACTACCTGAAATACATTTTTCTGGGTGCGCCCTTTATCATTATTTCCAACGGGGCGGTCCACTTATTCCGTTCCCTGGGGTTTATTAAAGAAAGCACCATCGGACTGGCGCTGGGAAATTCCATTAACATAGTGTTTGATTTTGTCTTTATCGTGCTGTGGGGATGGGGGACGGCCGGAGCTGCGCTGGCCACGTCCTTCGGCTTTTTCTGCTCCGCAGTTTATTATCTGTTCTGCATGATCCGGGCTGAGAAAAAGGGAAATCGGCTGGTCGGCCTTTCGCCAAAGGCTTTTTCCATTGGAAAGGAAATGGTCTGCGGAGTGGTGAGCATAGGGATTCCGGGAGCGCTGATCACGGTTCTGCTCAGCGTTTCCAATATTGTTCTGAACAACTTCATAGGAATCTACGGCTCCGATGCGGTGGCATCCTATGGAATCGCATACAAAGTGGACATGGTTCCCATTATGCTTTCCGTGGGACTTTCCCAGGGAGCGGCTCCGCTGGTGGGGTATTATTACGGCGCGGGAAAAACGGACCGGGTGGAGCGGGTAATGAAAACCTCCGTAGCCTACGGAATGATTCTGGGAGCTGCTTTCCTGGCTCTGTTCTGCCTGTTCGGGACGAATCTGGCAGGCGTGTTTCTCCATGACGGGGATCTGGTTCGCCAGGCGGGATATTTCATCAGAATACTGGGTCTTTCGGCGCCTATGCTGGGAATTATCAATATGGTGACCAGCTATTTCCAGGCACTGGGAGCAGCGGTGAAGTCGCTGCTGATTACGGTTATGAGAAATGCGGTACTGTTCATACCGGCAGTGATTCTTTTCAACAGCATGTGGAAGCTGAACGGAGTAATCGCAGCTCAGCCGGCAGTGGAAACGTTTCTGGCGGTCATCTGCATTTGGGTGTACGCAAGAGACGGACACAGAGAAAAGCAGACGGCGGAAAAGAAGGGATATCCGGCAGCTGCCGGGAAATAGGGCCGGAAAAAGAGCTTGAAGGAACGGCGGAAGCTGTGATATACCTTATATATCAGTACCGGAGGCTGCTCTGCTTTCCGCGGGGATAAAAGCGGAGAGCGGAGCATTTTTATTTTATGGAGCGTGGCGTATGAGGTTATTTATCGCAATTCAATTATCGGAGGAAATGAAACAGGCCCTGATTGCCTGCATGCACGATCTGAAAAAACAGGGAGTGGAAGGGAATTATGTGCCGGCGCAGAATCTCCATCTGACCCTGGCGTTTATCGGCGAGTATGACGATCCGGTCCGGGTAAAAAAAGTGATGGAGAGCATTCCTTTTTCAGAATTCCGGTTAAGCTTTTCGGAAAAAGGAAATTTCGGAAATCTGCTCTGGATGGGACTGAAAGGCAATCAGAAGCTGAAAACCTACGTGAAGGAGCTGAGGGCGGGACTGAAGGCGGAGGGAATCCCCTGCGATGACGACAAATTTGTTCCGCACATTACCCTGATCCGGAAAGCTTCATCCAAGCAGCCTTATGAAGTGCATCTGAACAAAGCGGATATGACGGTGAAGAAAGTCTCGCTGATGCGGTCGGACCGGAAGAACGGAAAAGTGGTATACCGGGAGATTTAGAATGCAGACCGACTGCAGGAGGGACGATGAAGAAAAAATTATGGGAGATGAGCCTGGAGGAGCTGTGGCAGCTGTTTCCTGTTTTTCTCACGGAGCATCAGGACTGCTGGGAGAACTGGTATGAGGAGGAAAAAACAGTTCTGAAGGAGCTTCTTCCCAGGGAAACCCGTATCTGCCATGTGGGCAGCACGGCGGTAAAAGGGATATGGGCCAAGCCCATTATTGACATTCTTGCGGAAGTTCCGAAGGAACGGAACCTGGCGGAACTGGGGGAGCGGCTGACAGAAAAGGGATATCTCCGCATGAGCGGAAGAACGGACCGGCTCTCCTTCAATAAAGGCTATACGGAGAGCGGATTTGGGGAAAGGGTATTTCATATTCATCTGAGATATTGGGGGGATAATGACGAGCTGTATTTCCGGGATTACCTGAATGAACATCCGGATGCTGCCTGCGAGTATGAGAAAATGAAGCTGGAGCTGTGGAAGAAATTTGAGCATGACCGGGACGGATACACGGATGGGAAAACAGAATTTGTCCGAAAGTATACCGATAAGGCCAAGGCGGAGTACGGAGACAGATATTAAGGCGGATGCAGGAATGTCATTGACAATATTTTTTAGAAAATATAGAATGAGGAAAGAAAACCGCAAAGGCAGATTCCGCGGAGATATTTGCTGTATGCGGCTATGCAGAAGTAAGCCTTTCAGAGGAATCGTATATGGATATTGAAAAATACCGCACATTTGTGACTGCAGCGGAATGCACTTCCTTTGCAAGGGCGGCAGAAAAGCTGTTTCTTACCACTCCGACAGTGGCCAAGCATATTGCGGCTCTTGAGCGGGACATGGGGACCAAGCTGTTTGAACGCTGTCCGCAGGGGATTCGGCTGACGGAAGAGGGCCAGCAGCGTTTGGCGCTGGCTCAGCAGATCGTGAGCTGCTATGACAGTTTAAACCACATGAATGTGGGCCGCACTCTGGAAATATACAGCGTACCGTGCCTTGAAAAAATAGGAGTTCCAAGCTATCTCAGCGGATTTGCGCTGGCAAGGCCGGAAATATCTGTGGAATTGACGGAGTGTCACGGTACAGATATTTTTGACGCATTGGTGAACAGAAAATGTGAGCTGGCTTTTTTGAGCAGCATTTTTGCGGATCAGAATATTTTGGAGAGTATTTCCATTTTTAATGACCGTCTGAGCATAGCGGTGGGCGAAAACCATCCCTTGGCGAAGCGGGAATGGATTACGCTTGGAGAGCTGAGAAATGAAGAAAAGGGGATTGTTCACGGAAATCATACGCCGCAGTTCAATGTGGATGAAGCCTGTCTGGCAGTGGGGACTGCCTGCATGGCACAGATGGCATGGGATTATCTGGAAAGCAGGGCTGCAGGGGGCTGATCGCTGACCGCCTGCTTAAGATGAAAGGAAAAAAAGATATGTTAAAGGCAGCCGCATGAAAGAGCGAAGGTTCTGAATGCGGCTGTTTGTATTGGTGCGCCGGCTTACTTCCCGGAGCAGGTGCGGAAGAATTGTCCAAGCAATGGAAAAGGTAAAAGTCTATATAAAAGGCGCCGCAGGTTCCTCTGCTTCCTGGAATCAGAGATCACGAACAGATTGACTGAGGGATATTATAAAATGTATAATTTGTCTTATTATCAATGCGATAAAAGGGCTGGGAAGGGAGAAAACTATGGAAAAGAATACGCAAAAAAGGAGAAAAAGGACCGGATGCTCAGTTCCGCTTCTTCTGCTTCTGGTCATTGCCGCAGGGCTGTTCTTCGGCAGGGGAAAGATCAGCCGGATATGGACCGGCTTTATGGGAGAATCTGCCGCTGCGCCGGATGAAGACGGCGTCAGGAAACGGGATGAACTGATCCTGTTTGCAGCGGATAATCAGCTTTCTGCGGGAACAGAGGAAACGATGGAGCTGACGGTTTTATGCGAGGAGCAGGTGACCGGGCCGGTGACAATTGCCGATGAAAAAGGGCAGCAGCTGGCAGTCCTGGAAAATGACGGCAGCGGGGAACTGAAGGCGTCGGTGACGTTCTTTGAGGAGGAGCCCCGTTACGGCAGTCTCACTGCTTCTGCGGGAGAGGCGGTCAGCGCTCCGCTGTACTTCTATGTGATTCCTGAGATTACGGAGGAGATGGGGGAGCGGTTTCTGACTGTGTGTACGGAGCTGGGGGATTACGCGGAACAGGCAGGCTTTGAAGACCCCTGGGCGGAGGACACGCTGAAAGCAGTGACTGGCTGGCTGGAAAAGGATGAACGGGTGAGTAAAGTAAAACCGGCAGGAGAAGGGCTGATTTTTGAAACAACAGACGGTCTGGTGGGGAGCTACGGCCTGAGCAGATACGCGCCCAACACCTTTGGCTATACGGATGAGGACGACGCATTTGAGGCATGGAGATCAGGCAGGCAGACGGAGGACCTGTTTATCCCCAGTGAAATTCCCGCCACCAATACAGGGATTCTTCACATGAGTCCGGCGCCGGATGACCGGGTGATCGCTATGAGCAGCGGAAGCTTTCGGAGCAGTGAAAATAAGCTGGCGGAACGGGTGGGAGGAACACTCACATGGCTGGAAGCAGACGATGCGGTGAGGAAACTGACCTCCGGCGGATTTACGGATTATGGAATGTCTGTCTTTAATACTCACGGAACCCTGATCGAAAGAGAGGACGGAAGTCAGATGCTTCTCATGTATATGGGTTCGAGATCAAAGCAGGAGATCTGGGAGCTTATGGATCTGATGGACTATTATCGGGAAGACATATCCGTCACCCGAAGAGAAGACGGCCTCTTTAACAATCTCTGGGCTATGGTGGACGAGCCGGGCAGCATTCGCTGGATTGTGGATGTACTTATCGATGATGCGGGACATGCCACATACCGGCTGAAGATGGCCAGCAGCTATCTGGAATGTGCTCTGGGGGATCAGGTTTTTGACAATACCATTCTGTATTTCCTTGTCTGCTACGCCAGGTCTGATGACCGGATGGTGGATCTTCTGTTCCGCCACGGAGCATCTGCGTTTATCGGATGCCGTGAGGCGCTGGATGTGGGACTGGCCGTGGCATTTACGGAGCATATGGCGGAAATTATGGGAGGTCCCAGGAATGAATACTCCTACGGTACCTTTGAAGATCTGCTTAAGCCTTTTTCCGCCGGGGCGGAAGAAAAGGCCCGGACAGAGATTTATCCGGATGAGGAAGATTTCCAGGCCGAATATGTAAAGGCGAAAAAAGAGGCGCCTCTCCGCCTCTGCTATGTGGGCGACAGCGGAGACCGGGTTCTTGCAGCTGAGGGAAACATGAAAGGGACGGTTTTGGATTCAGATCAGAAGAAGGTGGAAAACGGGGATGTGACCCTCTACCGGTGGCTGGATCATACGTTCCGGGAGGTGTGGTCCGGAAAGACGGATTCCGACGGGGAATTTCTGGCGGAGAAAATCCCTTACGGCATTTACGGAATCCGGGCGCAAAAGGACGGAACCATGGGCTTTGTTACCGCTTGGCTGAAGGACGGAAGCAAAACGGCGGAGGCGGACGATATCATTCTGGAACAGACGGGAGCGGAAAATAACGGCGGAAATGTGGTGCGGTACAGAGGCAATACCTATTACTGGAAATACAGCGGGGAGAGCCTCAGCTCCGACGGCCTGTTCGCGTATTATCCGTATAATTATAAGACGATGAATCAGCTGATCTGCCGGGGAGAAGACGGAGATGAAAAGGTGCTGCTGGAAGCCGGGGGAAGCGGTCCCATTTTCATTTCAGGAGAGAGAATCTATTTGGAGGAAGACGGCAGCAGGCTGTTTTCGGTGGAACTTAACGGAAAAAACCGGGCGGAACACGAAAACTTCATTCCCTGGGCGGCAGACGAAGGCACCGGCACGCTGATCGGAACAAAAAGCTACGCTTCCGGCGGAGGCGTGTGGCTGCTTCAGAGTCAGGATCAGTCCTTAAAGCAGATCTCATCAGAGGGAACAAGCTTTTTGGGAGCAGAAGACGGATATGTTTACTACAGCTCTGTGGATATAGGGGAAACCGCCGAAGCAACTCTGTGGAAAACTTCCCTTGGAGGCGGCGAAACAGTAAAGCTGGGACAGGTGAGTTCGTCTGAAGAATGGGCGGTATCAGGATTTGATATCTATCAGATCATGAAGTGCGGAGACTGGGTTTACTATTCCTACGGCAGCTATGCGGGAACCGGCGGATTTTTCCAGGACGGCGGCATCAACCGGGTAGATCCGGAGGGGAAAAATACTCAGGTCTGTGTGGCTTACGGAGAACTGAGCGCGGAAGAATTTCTGGCTCTGGAAAATGAATATGAAACCAGTTTGTACTATGTGGGAAAAGATGACGCGATAGGATCCTATATCGGCTTCTGGGACGATTATCCATATGCAACCTGTCATGTAAAAACCCAGAAGAACGGAGAGGATACCTGGGAGACGGTTCAAAGCAGTCTGGATATCACCCGGCCGGGGGCTTATGTATGCATCGGAGGAGAAATCCTGCGGATTGATGAGAAAGAAGGGGCGTATCAGACTCTGATTCCCGAGGAGGCAGGATTTGAATTCACGGATGCGCCCACGGGCTCGGAGGATCATATTACTTTGATTTCCCAGCTGGACGTAGTGGGGGAGGATCTGTTTTTCACGGTGGAGCAGAGCGCCAGAAACCGGGAACGGGATATGGGCTGGAGAGCGGGGTATGACCGGGAGCGGTCCGTCTTTTACACCATGAAGCTGGGGGGAACGGAGCCGGTGGAAATATACGAGTATTGAGGTGCCAAGGGCTGAATGGTTCCGGGACGGAATCAGGAAAAGCTCCTTCCCCTTCATATCGGCCGTGATTCTTTCCGACAGCCTGTGAAGCCGGCTGCCCTGCTTTCCACGGGATAAAAGCGGAGAGCAGGGCATTTTTGATTTATGGAGCGTCTTTTGGGCGCTCTTTAATTTTTTTATTTCAGATTTCTCTTGACTTCTGCTCTGCGGCGGGTATAATAGTTTCCTAAGAAACGGTTTCTTTGTGAACTATATGGCGGTTTTTAGAGTGAGGGATGGGATTTATGAAAAATAATGTTCGGATCCTGCTTGGGATCAATAGCCTTCTGAAACTGAACGAACGTCTGCTGAAGGATGTATGTGTGAAATACAATCTTTCTTCGGTGGAAACCGATATTATCAGTTTCCTGCACAATAACCCGGAAAGGGATACGGCCGCAGAGATTGTCGAACTGCGCCTTCTGTCCAAAAGCTGCGTTTCCAAAGCGGTGGAAAGCCTGATGGCGCAGGGATATATGAGCCGTGTACAGGACCCGTCTGACCGCAGGAAGCAGCATCTGAAGCTTACCGAGCAGGCGATTCCGGTTACGGAAATGATCGATCGGACGCATAAAAAGCTTTACGGGATCCTTCTTTCCGGATTTGACAGTCGGGATGCGGAGGTATTTGAAGTCTATATGGACCGTATTTTTGAAAATATCAGGGCGGCTTCCGGACCGGACCTGAATGTTCAGAATAAGCCGAAAGAAAAAGGAGGAAGCTGCGATGAATGAGAACAAACAATTTTTGGGAACAGAGCCCGTCGGCAGACTGCTTTTCAAACTGGCGATCCCCACGGTTGCCGCTCAGCTGATCAATATGCTTTACAATATTGTGGACAGGATTTATATCGGCCATATCCCGGATACGGGCGCCGCTGCCCTGACCGGAGTGGGAGTATGTATGCCTCTGATTCTTATTATTTCTGCTTTTGCGGCTCTTATCGGCTACGGAGGTGCGCCCAGGGCTTCCATCAGTATGGGAAAGCAGAAAACGGAAGAAGCGGAGCATATTCTGGGGAACTGTTTTATGGCACAGATTATCATTTCCGTGATCCTGACTGCCGTGCTGCTTTGCTGGAATCAGGATCTTCTCCTTGCCTTCGGCGCCAGCAGCAATACCATTGGATATGCCGTGTCATACATGAACATTTATGCTCTCGGCACCGTTTTTGTACAGCTTACGCTGGGAATGAATTCCTTTATCACGGCTCAGGGATTTGCAAAAACCGGGATGCTGTCCGTACTGATCGGCGCGGTCACCAACATTATTCTGGATCCTGTTTTTATTTTCGGATTCGGGATGGGAGTGAGGGGGGCAGCTCTTGCCACCATAATTTCGCAGGCGCTTTCTTGCATCTGGGTCGTATCTTTCCTGTGCGGGGAGAAGACAATTCTGAAAATAAGGGTAAAAAACCTGAAACTGGTTTCTTCCGTGATCTTTCCCTGCATGGCCCTTGGAGCATCGACTTTTGTTATGCAGGCCAGTGAAAGCATTATTTCCGTTTGCTTCAATTCTTCCCTTTTAAAATACGGCGGTGACATTGCCGTAGGAGCAATGACGATTCTGACGAGCGTGATGCAGTTCGCCATGCTTCCCCTTCAGGGGCTGGGGCAGGGCGCTCAGCCGATTATCAGCTATAATTTCGGCTCTAACAATGCGGACAGGGTGAAAGCGACATTCCGTCTTTTGCTGCAATGCAGTCTCTGCTATTCCGCCGTATTGTGGGTGGTTATCATGCTTTTTCCGCAGCTTTTTGCGGCAATGTTCACATCGGATCCGGAACTGACTGAATTTACAAAAACGGCTCTGCGGATTTATATGGGATCTCTGTTCCTGTTCGGAATTCAGGTTGCCTGCCAGATGACCTTCACCGCCCTTGGAAAAGCTGTGGAATCCATTGCTGTGGCAGTTACGCGAAAATTTATTCTGCTGATTCCCCTGATCTATATTATGCCGCTTATTTTAAAGGAAAATCGTACCATAGCTGTGTATCTGGCGGAGCCGGTGGCAGATTTTGCGGCGGTAATATTTACGTCGGTTCTGTTCGCCTTACGGTTTAAAAAGGCTTTGGCTGCTATGTACTCGCGAAGCACAAAAAAAGCTGCAGTGACGTCCGGACAGACAGCGGCAGAGTGACAGGGCTTTCAGACTCTCCTTTATTGACGGTCCAAAACAAAGGCATTACAATAGAAATATGCATATCAGGCCTTCAGACCTGAAATTCTGTTTTTGAAGGAGATTATGAAAAATGAGCAACGCCGATTATTCAGCCGTTCATAAAACATGGCGTAAACCCAGAACCTGCAAACCGGATTTTCAAAACCCCGATCCCGTTGTCTGTCCGCCTACCTGGTTTTTTGACAATCTGGCCTTTATCGGTGATGAGGTGGTGGGCTGCTTCCTGATCAGAACAGAGGAGGGGCTGGTGCTGCTGGACTGCATGAATCCGGATGAACGCTGCAGAAGGCTGGTGGAAGACGGTATTTCCCAGCTTGGCGAATCTGCGGCGAATCTGCGGGCGATTCTTATCAGCCACGGCCACGGAGACCATTTCGGAAATGCGGAGTATTTTCAGAAGCGGTACGGAACCGAAATCTACATATCTGAAATCGATTATGAGTTTGCCAGGAATATGCCGTCCTCCCTGCCGTGGGAGCCGGTCCGCTTTCAGGCGGATGAATTTTTACAGGACGGGGAAGCAATTGCCTTCGGAACGACGAAGATCCATGCCGTATTTACCCCCGGTCATACCAAGGGCTGTTTCTCATTTATTGTGCCTGTAACGGACGAGGGACGTCCCCACAGGATGGCGCTGTGGGGAGGCTCCGGCATTATGCCTGACACGGATAAGGAGGAATACCGTCAGTCTTTGATCAAATTTACGGAAGTATGCCGGAATATGCACGTAGACGGTGAGATATCCACCCACCCGTGCCTGGATATGGGCCTTGCACGTTATGAATTGGCGCGCAATATTACGGACGGTATGCCCAATCCCTTTGTGCTTGGGGAAGAAGGATATCATTACTATGAGCGGCAGTTCTATGATTATGTGGCGCCCGGAAAATAAATGGGGCTGATGGATGGGAGAAACCGTATGGGTGCAAAGCGGACAAAAAGAAGGGAGACATGACTCCGCCCCCAGCACAGGCGCAGAAAGAAGAGAACACTCTTATAAAGAAACATGCAAAGAGCAGGAACGGTAATGGAAAGAGTGCCGCAGATCCATTGATGAGAGATGGGTCTGGGCACTCTTTCTTTAATTATTTTGGGCCTTGTAGTTTTCGCCCCACTTCCACATGGCGTCCAGGATCGGCTTCAAACTGTACCCCAGATCCGTCAGTGCATATTCCACCCGGGGAGGAACCTCCGCATAGACGGTACGGGTAAGAAGGCCGTTCTCCTCCATCTGCCGCAGCTGGGCTGTCAAAACTTTTTGAGACACATGGCCGATGGATTTTTTCAATTCACCGAAGCGTTTCGTGCCGGGGAGCAAGTCCCGCAAGATCAACACGTTCCATTTATTGCTGATCAATGTCAGCGTGGTTTCCACCGGACACGCCGGCAATTCTTTTGCTGCAGTTCCCATACTGATGCCTCCTGTTCCATTAGTTTCTATTTTGCTCTTATATCTATATATTACTCTTGGTTTCTAAAACGCGTCAAGAAATTTTTATAAAAATTTTTTGAATGGGGGTGCGGAATTTAAAAATTCATTTTAGGGTCCAGGTGTTTCGAGAAATTTTATTTGCATAATGGAGAGAGATAGAATAGAATATAAGTGAGGATACGGTATTATGGAGTTTCATATAAATGAAGGAGGTGTTCGATATGGCAACTTCGAGCATTACAAGAAATTTTGTCATCACGGGGAAAGATAAGGTAGAGGCGTTTGCAAATGCTCTTGAGGAATCAGCCAATGCGTATGTACCTCCGAGGAGAGTGTCTGCAAGGCAGCTGACAGATCCGAAAGAGATTAAGGCTCTGATGATGAAGGCAAAGGAGAAAAAAACGAATGGATAAATTTTCATATATCAACATTCGTGAATATCTTGTGCAGGACCATCCTGATGGAATCGGAGAGGCTGATTTACGAACGGCTATCTCCGATTTCTCTTGTCCGAGAAATCTGGATGTTGAAAATTTTTTGAAAAAGAATGCAATTGAATTTACAAAAAAGAACCAGTCCGTTACATACTTAGTGTTATCGAATGAAGATGGGGAGATTGTAGGATATTTTACAGTCGCACTAAAACCGATTACCGTCAATGTAGGTATAATAAGTAACACGGTAAAGCGCAAGCTGCAGCGAATCAGCAAGTTGGATGAAGATACAGGGACATATACGGCCGCAGCCTTTTTAATTGCACAGCTTGGAAAGAATTTTACAAGACAGCTGAATAAAAGGATTTCCGGCGAGGAGCTTTTAGATGTAGCGTGGGTGGTGGTAGAGGGATTACAGTATGCCGCCGGTGGCGTGGTATCATTTCTTGAGGCAGAGAGAAATGAGAAACTTCTTGGCTTTTACCGCAGTAATGGTTTTAGGGAGTTTGATGTAAAGGCGGTTGTAGATTCAGAGGGAAACCGGCATGAGTTGGTTCAGCTATTGCGGTTTATATAGGGCAGTAAGATAATAGTAATTATAAGAACAACAATACAGAAAACAAAAAGACAGTCACCTAAAATACCGTCAAGATTTTTGTAAGGAGAGGATTAAGAATATGTATGATAGCAAAAAAGAACTTCTTGAGTTGTTGCAGTTTGGAAACGTTGATTCTGAATCAGAAGAAAATTTAGATAATAAATTTATAAAAACAAGAGATTTTAATGAATTCTTGGATTCGAAGAAAGCATTGATTTTGGGGGCAAAAGGCTCAGGTAAGAGTGCGTTATTTCAAATGTTTGCAAAATATGAGAGCAAAGCAAGATTAAAATTTTGGAGTATGTTATTAATGAAACAGGTCTGGCTATGTATGAGACAGGAATGTCAGAAGCACAGAATGGTCGAGGTTCAGCAGATAGTAGTTTTGAAGTGCCCAAGTTATTTGGGGTTGGACTGGGGTTAGTTTTAAGAGGAAGACCATAAAATGGCTTGTTGAATAAAAATATTTTGAGGAAACCACTATGGAACATTTTAAATTAATATCAGAATATCAGCCCACCGGCGACCAGCCCCAGGCTATCGCCGATCTGGTCAGGGGCTTTAAAGAGGGCAATCAATTCCAGACGCTGCTGGGGGTCACCGGCTCCGGAAAGACTTTTACCATGGCCAACGTGATCCAGCAGCTGCAGAAACCAACGCTGATCATCGCCCACAACAAAACCCTGGCCGCGCAGCTTTACGGGGAGTTTAAGGAGTTCTTCCCCGAGAACGCGGTGGAGTATTTTGTATCCTATTATGATTACTATCAGCCGGAGGCTTACGTTCCGTCCACGGATACTTATATTGAAAAGGATTCGGCTATCAATGACGAAATCGACAAGCTGCGCCATTCCGCCACGGCGGCTCTGTCAGAGCGGAATGATGTGATCATCGTAGCCTCCGTGTCCTGTATTTACGGCCTGGGCAGCCCCATAGACTATAAAGAGATGGTGATTTCTCTCCGGCCGGGGATGGTCAAAGACAGGGATGAAGTTATTCATAAGCTCATCGATATCCAGTATGACCGAAATGATATGGATTTCCGCCGGGGTACCTTCCGGGTGCGGGGGGATGTGGTGGAGATTTTTCCCGCCTATTCCGGCAGCGAGGCGTTCCGGGTGGAGTTTTTCGGAGATGAGGTGGACCGGATCACGGAGATCGACACGGTGACGGGTGAGATCAAGGCGGAGCTCGGCCATGTGGCCATTTTCCCGGCTTCTCATTACGTGGTTCCAAAGGAAAAGATGATGGGGGCTACGGAAAATATTCTGGAGGAAATGAAGGAGCAGGTAGCCTTCTTTAAAAGTGAGGATAAGCTGCTGGAAGCGCAGCGAATCGCGGAGCGGACGAATTTTGACGTGGAGATGATGCGGGAAACCGGCTTCTGCTCCGGCATAGAAAACTATTCCCGCCATCTGGTGGGATCGGCTCCGGGAGAACCGCCCTGTACGCTTATCGACTATTTCCCCGATGACTTTCTGATCATTGTGGATGAGTCCCATATCACCCTGCCTCAGATTCGCGGGATGTACGCGGGCGACCGGTCCAGAAAGCAGACTCTGGTCAACTACGGCTTCCGCCTGCCTTCTGCCCTGGACAACCGGCCTTTGAATTTTGAGGAGTTTGAATCCAAGATCAACCAGATGATGTTCGTATCCGCAACGCCGTCCGTCTATGAGGCGGAACATGAGCTGCTGCGCACGGAGCAGATTATCCGGCCCACAGGACTGCTGGATCCGGAGATTTCCGTGCGCCCTGTGGAAGGCCAGATCGATGACCTGATCTCCGAGGTAAATAAAGAGGTTCAGGGACATCATAAGGTCCTGATCACCACTCTTACGAAGCGGATGGCGGAGGACCTGACAGATTATTTGAGAGATGCGGGGATCCGGGTGAAATACCTCCATTCCGATATCGATACGCTGGAACGGGCGGAGATCATCCGTGATATGAGAATGGATGTGTTTGATGTGCTGGTGGGAATCAACCTGCTGAGAGAGGGGCTGGATATTCCGGAGATCACTCTGGTGGCCATTCTGGATGCGGATAAGGAAGGATTTCTCCGGTCGGAGACGTCTCTGATCCAGACCGTCGGCCGGGCAGCCAGAAACAGTGAGGGCCATGTGATCATGTATGCGGATACGATTACCGATTCCATGAAAGCGGCCATTGAGGAGACCGCACGGCGCCGGGAGATTCAGCAGAAATACAATGAGGAGCACGGCATTACGCCCACTACCATTAAAAAAGCGGTCCGGGATCTGATTGCCATTTCCAAGGCGGCTGCAGAAAGCCGGGAGGAGTTTGCCAAAGATCCGGAGTCCATGGACGCCAAAGAGCTTCATAAGCTGGTAAAGGAAATGACCAAACAGATGCACCAGGCGGCTGCGGAACTGAATTTCGAGGAGGCTATGCGGCTGAGAGACCGGATGGTGGAGATCAAACAAATGCTTTTGGAGATAGAAGGATAATTGACGTATCGGTTTTGTTGGTGATACAATATCCCCTGGCATGGAAAAAGCCGGCCGGATGATCCGGCAGAATCGAGGGGACAAAGAATGAAACTTCAAGAAGGAAAGATAGGAGAGACCTATCGGGTGAAGAGCGTCCGTACGGAGGATAAGCTTACCAGAAGGCTGGAGGCTCTGGGCGTAAATGAGGATACGCTGGTCACCATTATGAACAAGAAAGGCAGCGGCACCGTGATCATAAAGGTCCGGGGGACCAGATTGGCGCTGGGACAGAAGATATCTGACGGAATTGAGATTGGAGGAGCCGAAGATGCCTGAGAGAGATAAACAACCGATCCGAGTGGGATTTGTAGGAAACCCCAACTGCGGAAAAACAACCCTGTTCAACGCATTTACCGGCGCAAACCTAAAAGTGGCCAACTGGCCGGGAGTGACGGTGGAGCGCGTAGAGGGAGAGGCCAATTATAAGGGAAGACCCATCAAGGTCATCGATCTTCCCGGAATCTACAGCCTTACCTCTTATACAATTGAAGAGATTGTCACAAGAAAATGCATAGAAGAAAATCAGGTGGATGTGATTATCAACGTGGTGGATGCGTCCTGCCTGGAGCGCAACCTGTATCTGACCATGCAGCTTCTGGAGCTGCGCAAGCCGGTTATCCTGGCTCTGAACATGATGGATATTGTGGAAGAGAGAGGCATGGAGATCGACCTGCACCGGCTGCCGGAGATGCTGGGGGAAATTCCCGTGGTGCCCGTATCGGCCAGAAAGCGTACGGGTCTGGATGTGCTGCTTCATGCGGTGGTTCATCACTACGAAGAGGGACCGAAGGGGATCGTGGTCCGCTACGATGAGGAGATTGAAACAAAGATCCGCCGGATTGAGGAAATTCTCCGAATGAAGTACGGAGAGATGGAGAATATGAGATGGCACGCCATTAAGCTGCTGGAGCATGACGGAGAGGTGGAGAAAGATCACCCCGTAGATGTGAGCCATATAGCGGAGCAGAGCTATGAAAAGCGGATCATCAACGAAAAATATGACTATATCGAAGAGATTGTGGAGGAATGTCTGTTCAACAAGCAGGAAAAGGCGGCAGCGACGGACCGCATTGACGCCTATCTGACTCATCCGGTCTGGGGAATTCCCATTTTTCTGGGAATTATGGCGCTGGTGTTTTTCCTTACCTTTACGGTGGGAGATTTCCTGAAGGGCTATTTTGAAGTGGGATTGGGATATTTTTCCGAAGGGGCGCTTGCGCTTCTCACCAATCTGGACGTTTCCCCCTGGATCATTTCCCTGGTGGTGGACGGAATCATTGCGGGAGTGGGAGGAATTCTTACCTTCCTGCCCAACATTTTCATCCTGTTTCTGGCCCTGGCTTTTCTGGAGGACAGCGGCTATATGGCCAGAGTGGCTTACGTGATGAACGAGACCATGAGCATGGTGGGACTGTCCGGCAAAGCCTTTCTTCCTATGATTCTGGGCTTTGGCTGTACGGTGCCGGCGGTGATGGCTTCCAGGGCTCTGCCCAGTGACCGGGACAGACGGAGGACCATTCTGGTAACGCCTTTTATGTCCTGTTCAGCCAGGCTGCCGATCTATGTGCTGTTTGCGGAGATCTTTTTCCGGGAGCACGCCCTGCTGATCGCCTATTCCCTTTATTTGGTGGGCCTTCTGGTGGCGATCCTGGTGGCGCTGATCGTACATAAGACGTCGAAGGACACAGAGGGGGATACTCTGCTCATTGAGCTTCCTGAGTACAAGACTCCCAATGCCAGAACGGTGGCAATCTACGTATGGGATAAGGTGAAGGATTATCTGGGCAAGGCAGGTACGGTGATCTTCATTGCGTCCATTGTGCTGTGGTTTGTGCTGAATGCCGGTCCTGCCGGATTTGTGGCGGACGTATCGGACAGCTTTGCGGCCATGATCGGACGGATCCTGGTTCCTGTTCTCAGGCCGGCCGGTTTGGGAAGCTGGCAGATCGGCGTGGCGCTGATCTCCGGACTCTCTGCCAAGGAAGTGGTGGTATCCAGCTTTGCGGTGCTTTACGGCATCAGCAATATTAATTCGGAAGCAGGGATGGGAAGTCTGGCGGCCGCACTGGCGCAGATGGGATTCGGGGCTGTGAATGCCTATGCTCTGATGATTTTCTGTCTGCTGTATTCCCCCTGCATGGCGGCGGTGGCTACCATTCACAGGGAGACCGGATCCTGGAAATGGACGCTGCGCATGGTCGCGTTTCAGCTTCTGGTGGCCTGGGCCGGAGCAGCGCTGGTTTATCAGGTGGGAAGCAGGATTTTTTAAGACGGAGAGAGGGATCAGAAAGGAAGGGAAGCAGATTCTCCCCAGGGCGTGGAGAGAAGGCCGGTACTGCGGGAGTAGAGGTAGATATGATCGGAGAGCCGATCTTCCCGGTTTACCTCCTCTTCGTTGATCTGGGATACCATGGCGCTGAGAGAGGAATACTGAGAATTGCCCCGGTCAGGGGTGAGAAGAACTTCGTGGACACTGGACGGAAGCACGATCAGATCGCTTCCGGCGGCGTCGGCGAAGTTTTTTAATTGTCCCGGATAGAGAAGACAGCCGGCGCCGTTGAATTCCGACGAGTTGGTCAGAACGTAAAGAGGCTGGTCCGTGCCGTCATCGGAAAAGACCTGGTCCATAAAGTCAGGATCGTATTCTTCCCCCAGGTGGAGCTTTGCCATCTCCCGGATTACCTCGGACATGCTGCGGAGAGCGGGAGGAAGGAGGGCCAGGGAGTTTTCCAGAGACAGAGAGAGAAGGTCTTCGGGAGACAGATTCCACAGTTCCATCTGCCGGTTGGTGACGGTGGAAGAAAAGCAGGAGCCGTTTTCCTCAAAAAGCAGGTAGAAAACGATGGACAGGTCAAGGAAGGGAATATGGGGAATCAGGTTTAAAAGAGAGGAGTTGGAGGCGGTTGAGATCAGCTTGTAGACAATGTGCTTTCGGGCCGCGGGAAGTGAAGTGAAGCTGCGGAAACGGATCTCGTCCGGATGAGAATTTTCCTGGTAAACTGTCAGAATCTCGGATATAATGGAATCAATGGGAATACCGGACCGGTACTGGCGGAAATAGTCATCCAGATAGATTGCCGGAGCGACGGTGCAGTTCTGAGGACAGATGCACAGGCTGTCCAGCAGGACGCCGTTGTTTTTTGGAATCTGCTTTACGGATACGTCAGCATGAGGGCCGACCAAAGTCTGAAGACGGGAAACTACGGTTTCCAGAAATGTTTTGTATACCATGAGTATACCTCCTTTGAAATGAAATTAGAAAAAACAGAAGTGAATGTGTGAGTCTCATTATAGCGGGTTGCGGCCGCATTGACAAGGGGGAAACAGAAAAAATGAAGAAAATCAGAAAGCATATCTTTTTTTCCGGAATGGTCCAGGGAGTGGGCTTTCGGTATCGGTCCTACTATGCGGCCAGACAGCTGGGGCTTACGGGCTGGGTGAGAAATCTTATGGACGGCCGGGTGGAAATGGAGGTCCAGGGAGATGATGCGGCCATTCGCGAGATGATCGACCGGATCGGCTCCGGCTGGAGCGTATCCATCGATCAGATGGAAAGCTGGGAGCTGCCTCCGGAGACAGACGAACGGGAATTCCGGATTCGGAACTGAGAGACGGTTTTCCTGCCGGACAAAAAGCTTGACGTTTTTTGGAAAAAGGAGTTAACTAGTAGATATTGAGTCAAAATCAGGAGGGTTTGCAATGGACAGAATGGAACAGAAGATCTGCGACATCATTGATCGGAACAAGGAAGAGATCATGGCCTTCGGCCGGGATATCTGGCATCATGCGGAGATGGGATACAAGGAGTTCCGCACTGCGGAAAAGTTTGCGGAATATGCGAAGAAGCTGGGACTGGAGACAGAAACGGGCCTGGCGGTAACGGGAGTGAAAAGCTACCTGAAGGGAAAGGGAGAGAAAGGGACGGTGGTAGGAGTAATCGGCGAGCTGGATGCCCTTCCTATTCCAAACCATCCCGATGCCAATCCGGAGACAGGGGCGTCTCACTGCTGCGGTCATAATGCCCAGATGGCCGGTGTGATGGGAGCCATGCTGGCCCTTACCGATCCGGAGGTGAAGGAAGCCATGGACGGAAACGTGGTTTTTATGGCAGCTCCGGCGGAGGAATATGTGGACCTTCCCTATAAGCAGCAGCTGATTGCAGAGGGAAAGATCCGCTACGGCGGAGGAAAATGCGAGCTGATCCGCATCGGCGCCATGGATGATATCGATATTGCGGTGGGGCACCATACGGCGCCCGGGCTGGATCTGCGGCTGAGCAACGCCAGCAGCAACGGCTTTGTGAATAAAGTCATCACGTACACCGGAGTGTCTTCCCACGCCGCTTCCGGTCCGCAGTACGGAATTGATGCTCAGAATGCGGCAGTCCTGGCGTTCCATGCCCTGGATCTTCAGAGAGAGAGCTTCCAGGAGAAGGATTTTGTAAGACTCCACTCCGTAATCAGCAGAGGCGGTACGGCAGCCAATATTATCTCCGATTATGTGCAGATGGACAGCTCCGTTCGCGCCAAGCACATTCCCGCATACGTGGACGCGGCAAAGAAGGCGGACCGGGCATTCCGGGCCGGAGCCATTGCCACCGGCTGCGGCGTGAAGATCGAGACGGTTCCCGGCTACCTTCCCACCGTTCCCTGCAACGATGTGACTGCTCTGAAGGAGGCCCTTGAGGATGTGGCCGCAGACAGATATGAGATCGTCTGGCAGGGCGCGGACGAGCATATCTGCGCGTCCACGGATTTCGGCGATGTGTCCTGCCTGATGCCTCTTCTCCAGTTTGCCACCGGCGGTTTTGAAGGACAGCTTCACAATCCGGATGTGCGTGTGACGGACGAGTATCTGGCCTATGTGGTGACGGCCAAGATCTTTGCCCTTACGGCGTACAAGCTGCTGAAGAACGGGGGAAGCTATGCCAAGGCCCTTCTGGACAGCTATCAGGCCGTTATGACCAAAGAGTCCTACATTGAGTTTATGGAGAGCATGACCTCCGTGGAGGAGATTCCTATGGCTCCTTTGGAGATTGTGTAGACAGGCCAGGAAAGATGATGAATGAAAACAGGAGGAAAACCGGTCAGAATGAATGATATCCCCACCACACACAGAAGACGTCCGCGGTACAGCGGCACTCATCCCAGAAAATTTGAGGAGAAATATAAGGAACTGAATCCGGAAAAGTACGGGGACACGGTGGCCCATGTGATCAGCAAGGGAAACACGCCCGCCGGAATGCACATCCCCATCTGCGTCCGGGAGATCCTGGATTTCCTTGATATACGGCCGGGGCAGAGAGGTTTGGACGCCACGCTGGGGTACGGAGGACACACCCTGGAAATGCTGAAATGCTTAAAGGGAGAGGGGCACATCTGCGCCTTGGACGTGGATCCCATCGAATCGGTGAAAACGGAGGCCAGACTGAGAAAGCAGGGATACGGACCGGAGATCCTGACCGTGATCCGCACAAATTTTGCCAATATTGACCGGGTGGCGGAGCAGTACGGACCGTTTCAGTTTGTTCTGGCGGATCTGGGAGTTTCCTCCATGCAGATCGACAATCCGGAACGGGGATTTTCCTATAAGGCGGACGGACCGCTGGATCTGCGACTCAATCCGGAAAAGGGAGTGACGGCGGCAGAGAGACTGCGGGAAGTGGATCAGGAAGAACTGGAGGGAATGCTGACGGAAAATTCCGATGAGCCCTATGCCGGAGAAATTGCAAAAGAAGTGCGGGCCGTATTCCGCAGAGGAGGCCGGATCGACACTACGGGCGAACTGCGCCGGGTGATTGAAAAGGCGCTGTCATTTCTGCCGGAGGCAGAGCGGAAAGAAACGGTGAAAGAATCCTGTCAGAGAACCTTTCAGGCATTGCGGATTGACGTGAACAGCGAGTTTGAGGTGCTGTATGAATTTCTGGAGAAGCTGCCGGAAGCGCTGGCTCCGGGAGGCCGGGCGGCGATTCTTACCTTCCATTCCGGGGAGGACCGGATGGTAAAGCGGTCATTTAAGGAGCTGAGCCGGGCGGGAGTCTACCGGGAGATTTCCGCAGACGTGATCCGGCCGTCGGCAGAGGAGTGCGCCAGAAACAGCCGGGCCAGATCTACCAAGCTGCGCTGGGCGGTGAAAGCATAACGGAAAAAAGCCTTTCCTACAGCAGAGGAAAGGCTTTTTTAATGGCTCTAATCTCATCGCGGGTGAGCTGCGGAGGCTGGGGTCCGTAAAGATACTGGTCAGCGCAGCGGGCAAGGAGCCGGAAGGCGGGAGAGGAATGGGCTCCGCCTTTTTCTTTATCCCTGGCTTCCAGGCGGAGAAGGTACTCCCGGACGGTTTCTCCCCGCTTTCGGGGGCAGAGCTTTCTGCGTCCGTACCAGTGGGCCCGGATCAGAAGGGCAGATATATGGCCGGAACGGAAAAGGAGGCAGGACAGATCAGAAAACAACCGCCCGGCTGCCCGGACCAGAGAACGGAAGAAGGAGGGACGGGACCGGAGGCCTCTCCTTTCCGTGCGGACAGGCTGAAGAGAGACGGTCCGGGACCATGCCCGCTTCTTCCACAGTTGACAGAGAACTATGAGAGCAGCGGCAGCCAGGAAAAATGCCAGCAGAAACAGCAGCTGCTCCGGCCGGGCGTTGGCGGCTTTTTCCTCCAGGGCGGCCAGTTCCTCCGGGGAAACGGAATAGGGCTCATAGGAGGCGGCCGTATCGGCTCCGCTTCCCTCAGGGAGCAGTCCGGCAAACATCGCCCAGAGAGAGGCGATCAGACTGCCCAGGAGGCGGAAGAAGGCTTTGACGGCGGAAAAAAGGGAGAGGAAGACAGCGGCAATCCCACCTGCCGCAGCCTGGCCGAAGGATGCGGCGCCGGCAGCCAGGAGCGCCAGCAGGACAGCCAGAAGGCCTCCCAGAAGCAGGGGAAGAACGGGGCGGTCCGCTTTTCCTGCGGGAGTCAGGCGGGATGCGGCCAGATCGGCAACGGTGCACAGGAGTGCGAACAGGGTAACCGCCCACAGGGCCTGCAGGCCGGGAAGGGGAGAAAACTGCCTCCACAGGCTGACGGCCAGACACTGGAGAAAGAGCAGATCTGCCGTAAGTCCGGGAGAGAGGGTGCGGCGGACGGAGGCCGCCTGGTATATGACGCGGGCGGTCAGAAGCAGAAGGGTCAGAGCGCCGCCTGCAAAAGCTGCCGGATGAAAGGGCTCCAGGGTGAGAAGGAGCAGGGAAAGGCCGGACACAAGAAGGCCGGGAAGCAGATTGGCGGCAATATAGAAGCCGGCGGTTCTGGGCTTTCGAAGCAGCAGGGTGTCAAACAGCCGCAGGAAGAGCAGAGCGGCGCCCAGAGGCAGAAAAGAAAATGTTTGAATGTAAGGGCGGAGCATGAAAAAGACGAACAGACCGAAAAAGGCCAGGTCTCCGCTGATTTCCGCTATGGAGTGAAGAATGGGAAAACGTTTTGTCATAGAAATCACCTCTGCAGTACGGACGGTCCGGCGGAGCTTTCAGCTCCGTCCGTCCAGATCTTCCGGATAGAGCAGGCGGATGGGGCAGGTTTTATCCGCCTCCGAAGCGGCTCCCGCCAGGATAACAGCAGAGCCGGAGGAAGAGAAAATGTCCGGAGAAAAGGTCATGGAGGCGCGGGATGCCGCAACCAGGTACAGAGTCCCCAGGGAGGCCATGCGGGCGGCGATTTCCCATAGGGGAACTTCCAGATCCTGTCCGGAGTAGGAGACTTCGGCCAGAGAGTAGAGAAGCCCTTCCGGGGAGGAACCGGGCCGCCCGGGATATAGGAACAGGCAGTCTTCTGCCTGCGGGCCGGGAATAATCAGTCCGCAGCAGATCCCCTTGTCCTGAAGGGCCAAAATACAGGAGGCGGTCAGGCTCAGCATTTTTTCCAGCTCCTGAGACAGGGGAGTCCAGATGGTCATTTCCCTTCCGTTGAGGGAGTTGACGGTCGGGGTCCCTCTGCGGAAGGACGCCAGATCCAGCAGGAAGGTGGCCAGGCGGGGGAAAACCGTTTCATGGATATTTACGGTTATCGCGCCCTGGCGGGCAAGCTGCCTCCAGTTGATCTTTTTGGCCGGATCGCCCGGCTGATAGCTGCGGTTCATTTTCAGAAGGGTTACGTCCTCCATATAGCCGTTCCTGCCGGCTTCCAGATCGGTAGAACTTCTGGTCAGTCTGTCGGGACAGATGGGATATACGGCAGGATATACGGCCAGCACCGTGGGAGACAGGGAAAAGCTCTGCTTTCTGCTGCCCAGTCCCATCGGATCGCCGGAAAAAGCGGCGGCAGAGGAAATGGGACAGACGCCCCTCTTTACCGCGCGCATGGGGATCTCCAAAGAAGCCTCCTGATATCCCATCAGCCAGGCGATGCGGCCTAGGACTCCCGGAACCTCTTCACCTGTGTCCGGGGCTTCTGCCCTTGTCTGGTATTCCCGGCGGGCAGGGACCGCAGGGCTGTCCGCAGGCAGGGGAAGGACCAGCTCCAGCCAGATCAGAGGCAGAAGCTTCCTGTTGGAGATCCGGCAGGAGAGAGAAAAGTTTTCGCCCGGAAAGGCGCAGCACGTTCCTGCCGCAGACTGAATGTCCAGGCGGGACAGGGAAAAGCGCGTCCACAGCCAGGAGCAGGCGAACAGGAGAGAAAAAAGCAGGCAAAGGCCGGCAGGGGCGGTAAGGCCGAAATAATAGAGAAGTACGGCGGTTCCGCTCCAAAGCAGGATTCCCGCCGGTGTGGCGGAAAGACTGGAGCGTCTCATGCTGTGATCCATAAACCTTCCCCCTTAGCGCCTGTCAGAGACAGGAACGGATTCCAAAAGCTCCTTCAGAACATCCTCCGGTCCGGTGCCGGAAAAGCGAGTCTGGGATTTCAGAAGAATGCGGTGATTCAGGATGGGGACGGCGATGGCCTTCACGTCATCGGGAGTGACAAAATCACGGCCGGCCATGGCGGCCCAGGTGCGGCTTCCGGAAAAAAGTGCCCGGGAAGCCCGCGGGCTGGCGCCTGTCTCCACCTGGCCATGGGTTCTGGTGGCGTGAACCAGGCGGACCATATAGGCTCTGACCGCATCGCTCACGTGAACCTGCTCCAGCTCCCCGGCAATCTCTGCCAGGGCGTCGGGGGACAGCACCGGACATACGGAGTCAAAGGGAATGGATGAGCCCAGACGAAGCAGCATAAGATCCTCTTCCTCCTCCGTGGGATACCCCAAGGACATTTTAATGAAAAAACGGTCCATCTGCGCGGCGGGAAGAGGGAAGGTGCTTTCTCTTTCCACCGGATTTTGGGTTGCCATCACAAAAAATGGGGAAGGCAGGGGAAGGGAAGTCCCGTCGATGGTCACCTGCCGCTCCTCCATGGCCTCCAGAAGGGCCGACTGAGTGCGGGGGATGGCCCGATTGATCTCATCGGCCAGGAGAAGATTGGTAAAGACCGGTCCCTGACGAAGCTCAAAGTCGGAGGTTTTCTGATTGAAAACCGTCATTCCCAGAATATCGGAAGGCAGAAGATCCGGTGTGAACTGAATGCGGCGGAAGGTAAGACCGGAGGCTAAGGCCAGCGTTTTCACAAGGGTGGTTTTTCCGCTGCCGGGCAGATCATCCAGCAGAACATGACCTCCGGAAAATACGGCCATGATGAGCAGGGAAAGCTGTTCCTCCTTTCCTACGATGATTTTTCCTATTTCGTTTATTAATTCCTGTTTGTACTGCGACACTGTTTTTTTCATAAGCAGATTCTCCCAAAATTCCTTTTTTCTATCATATCACATCTCTCGGGAACGAAGTAAGAAAATGTTGGCGGGAATTTTTATTTTTGCAGGGTCCGTCCTTGCCCCGGAACGGAATCTGTACTATACTTGAGCGAAACGGAAGCAGGAAAGGAGAACGGAACATGGAGCAGACACTGTATACAGGCGGTACGATTCTCACAATGACGGAAAATGAGAGAGCGGAAGCGCTGCTGACGGAAGGAGAGCGGATTCTTGCGGTGGGAAAGGAAGAGGAGGTCAGAAGGCTGGCGAAGGGAGCCGCGGAGAAGGATTTGGAGGGAAACACGCTGATGCCGGCCTTTATCGATCCGCACAGCCATTTTTCCGCCTGCGCCAACGCCATGCTGCAG
>CALWEP010000116.1 GCA_944377325.1 uncultured Lachnospiraceae bacterium | reverse complement strand
GATTGTGATCAGAGATTTTTCTGCCGGTCAGACGGTAGTATTCTATGGCCCGGATCACCCGTTTCCGATTGTTGGCGTGGATGGCGGCCGCCGATTCCGGGTCTACCTCTGCCAGAAGGGCGTGAAGATATTCTGATCCGTTCCGCTCTCCCAGCAGTTCCAGCTCCCGGCGAAGATCAGGCTCCTCTGCGGTTTCCTGAAACTGAATGTCGTAGAGGAGCGCCTGAATATAAAAGCCCGTTCCTCCTGCCACAATGGGAATGCGGCCCCGGCTTCTGATATCCCGCACCGCCTTTCGTGCCAGATCCTGGAAAACGGTTACGTTAAACGGCTCCCAGGGCTCCAGAATGTCAATCAGATGGTGGGGAACACCTTCCATTTCCTCCTTCGTGACCTTGGCAGATCCGATATCCATATGACGGTATACCTGCATGGAATCGGCGCTGATCACTTCCCCGTTCAGCGCTTTGGCCGCCTGAACGGCCAGGGCGGTTTTTCCCGCTGCCGTAGGCCCTGTAATAATCAGAAGAGGGGTTTCTGTTTTCATGGCGTCTCTCCTTTTTCCGCTTCTGTCCGTATTTTTTCCCTGCAGACTGCCTTGACCGCCTCCTGAAGAGCCCTGGTATAGGGAGAAAAGGCGCACTGCTCTCTGCCGTATTTCTGATTCAGCTCGTATTCCAGAGGAAGCCAGGTGGAGATGGGCGCTTCGTTGTGCTGGATCAGAGTTTCCATCCTATCCAGCGCCTTGTAAAGCCGGGCTTCCTCCGTTTCCAGGGCGTCCATTTCTTCATAAAGAGCCTTCATCTCCCCGCGGAAGGGCTGGGGAAGAGAAGCCACCCACTGATTCAGGAGCTCCGACTCTTTCTGCTCATGGTCTTCCGTTTTCAGAAAAGCGGGAATATCCCCCGTAAAGGCTTCGCCCAGGTCATGGATCAGGCACATGAGAATCACCTTATCCATGTTCAGGCCGGGATATTCGTCCTTTACGAAATAGGCCATAAGAGCCAGCCTCCAGCTGTGCTCCGCAACGCTTTCATGGCGGTTTTCGGAGGTCCAGGAATGGCGGGTATTGTTTTTGAGCCGTTCAGCCACGGCCAGGGCGTTGAAAAGAGCGTCGATTTCCATAAAACTCCTATCTTCCGAATGCTCCCGACGGATTCGTTGACCGCTGTATTCAGTATATGAGGCTCCAGCGGAAAATAGACGAAAATCCGTTCGGTGCTCCTAGTATATCATGGAACAGATTGGTAATTTCTTACAATTTACATAAGATTCTCCGGATATTTTAGTTTACGTAAAAATATTATGTAAACTCAAACGATCCGCTTGAATTTTTTTTCCAGCTCGTATTTGCTCATGGAAACAATGGTCGGCCGGCCGTGAGGACAGGCATAAGGATTTTCCAGCGTAAGGAGCTGATCAATGAGCTCGTTGGCTTCTGCCGCAGTCATCCGGTGATTTCCCTTTACGGCGGCTTTGCAGGACATGGATGCCACTTTTTCGCAGATCATGTCCGGATCCGTTACGGAAGAGTCTTCCGACAGAGAGTCGATCATTTCCGTCAGCAGCTCTCTTTCGGCAATGGAAAACAGATTGGCGGGAACGCCGCTGACCGCGTATTCCTTTCCGCCGAAGGGCTCGATCTCAAAGCCGATTCTGGTGAAATAGTCCATATATTTTTCCAGAAGCAGCTGCTCTCTTCCGCTTAAGGTAAGAATGATCGGCGGGCTGACAGCCTGGGAGGCATGCTCCCTGTTTTTTAAATTTTTGATGGTTCTTTCATAAAGAACCTTCTCATGGGCGGCATGCTGGTCGATGATGAAAAGCTGATTTTCAAATTCCACCAGCCAATAAGTCTCAAAAAGCTGTCCGATGAGCTTGTGACGGCTCCTGGAGGACGGCTCCAAAAGCTTTTCCCGGAACAGGTCCAGCTGGCCTTCCTCCATCTTGCCTTCCGAATCAGCGCTTCGGGGCAGTTCGGATTTCGGCGGCTGAGCCTTTGACGATTCAGGCGCCGGGCGTTCTGCGGCGCCGGGACTGGGAAGAGGGCTTTTGGCTGCGTAGGGGGCCGGCTCTTCTTTCAGACTGTCCGCACGGGGAACGGGGGAATCCGCGGGGATCGAGGGGGCTGTCCGTTCCTCCTGCCTTCCGGCTTCCCGTGAGATTCCGAGCTTTTCCATCCGGCTCCGCTCAAAGGGCTCGATAAAGGGCGTTCTGCCCCGCTGCTCTTCCGCTTCCCGGCGCAGCTCCAGGGCGGCTTTTTTCTCCTGTTTTTCCAGATCCACCTCGGGAATCAGCTCCTTATGGGATAAGGCGTTCTGAAGGGCGATAAGGACCATTCTGTAGATGCCTTCCCCGTCCCGGAAGCGAAGCTCCATTTTGGTGGGATGAACGTTTACGTCCAGAAATTCCGGATCAATTTCAAAATGAAGAAGGGTGAAGGGATATTTATGCTGCATCATAAACGGCTTGTACGCCTCTTCAATGGCCTTTGCAATGAGGCTGCTTTTGATGTAGCGGCCGTTAATATAATAATTTTCGTAATTCCGGTTGCTCCGGGCGATTACCGGCTTGCCGATAAAACCGTGCAGCTTTACCGGTCCCCCCTCCGCCTGGATGGGGAGAAGGTTGGCGGCGATTTCTCTGCCGAAAACCGTGTAGATAATATCCTTCAGGCTGTGGTTTCCCGAGGTGTGAAGCCTGCTCTGGTTATTCTGGATAAAGCGTATGGACACTTCCGGATGAGAGAGCGCGATCTTTTCCACCAGATCGGCCACATGAGCTCCTTCCGTCTGGGGAGTCTTCAGAAACTTTCTTCTCACGGGAGTGTTGAAAAACAGATTTCTGGCAATAAAGGTGGTTCCTTCCGGAGCCCCCACCTCTTCCACGGATTTTTCCGCCCCTCCCTCGATCCGGTAGCGGATGCCCGTAAGGCTCTGACTGGTTTTCGTAATCACCTCCACCTGAGATACGGCGGCGATGCTGGAAAGAGCCTCTCCCCGGAAGCCCAGGGAGGAGATGGTGAACAGATCCTCTACGGAAGAAATTTTGCTGGTGGAATGCCGCAGAAAAGCGGTAGCCACCTCCTCCGGAGGAATGCCGCAGCCGTTGTCCGTCACCCGGATAAAGGAGATTCCGCCTTCGCGGATCTCTATGGTGACAGCGGTGGCCTTTGCGTCGATGGCATTTTCCAGAAGCTCTTTTACCACAGAGGCCGGCCGTTCGATGACCTCTCCGGCTGCGATTTTATTGATGGTATTTTGATCCAGTACGGTAATATGCGGCATCAGATATCCTCCTATTGTCCGTTCCAGCGGTTTTTCAGCTTCGTCTGCAGGCGGTAAAGGGTATTCAGGGCGTCAATGGGGGTCATTTTTCCCAGCTCCAGCTCTCCGATTTCCCGGATAATGTCATCCTCGCGGACAGTATCGAATAAGGTGAGCTGCGTCAGTTCCACATCGTCCGGACGGGGAACGGGGCGGTGCGGACCGGAAGCGGGGGCGGCCTCGGCGATTTCTCTGGCCTTGGCGGTAATATCCGCTCCGGCCAGTTCCTCCACCAGCTCTTTCGCCCGCTCGATCACTCCTTCCGGAACTCCGGCCAGCTTGGCGACCTGAATGCCGTAGCTTTTGTCGGCTCCGCCTTTGATGATCTTGCGGAGAAAGACAATGTCATCTCCCTGCTCCTTTACGGCAATGCAGTAATTGTTCACTCCGGGAAGCGTTCCCTCCAGCTCGGTCAGCTCATGATAGTGGGTGGCAAACAAGGTTTTGGCTCCCAGGATTTTCGTGTTGCAGATGTATTCCACCACGGCCCAGGCAATGGCCAGTCCGTCAAAGGTGCTGGTACCCCGGCCGATTTCATCCAGAATCAGCAGACTGTGGCGCGTGGCATTCCGAAGGATGTTGGCAACTTCCGTCATTTCCACCATAAAGGTACTCTGGCCGGAGGCCAGATCGTCGGAGGCCCCCACTCGGGTAAAGATTCGGTCGCAGAGGCCGATATTGGCTTCCTCCGCAGGGACAAAGCTGCCGATCTGAGCCATAAGCACGATCAGGGCTGTCTGGCGCATATAGGTGGATTTTCCGGCCATATTGGGGCCGGTGATAATGGAAATCTTATTTTTTCCGTTGTCCAGGTAGGTATCGTTGGCCACAAACAGATCGTCCCGCATCATCTGCTCCACTACGGGATGCCTTCCGTTTTTAATCTGGATAATGCCCTTTTCGTTGATTTTCGGCTTGACATAGTTGTTTCTTGTGGCTACCAGGGACAGGGAGGCAAATACGTCGATGCCGGCTACGGCCTTGGCGGTCTTCTGAATGCGCAGTACCTGGCCGGCAATTTGATCCCGCACCTGGCAGAACAGGTCATATTCCAGAGATACCAGCTTGTCCTCCGCGCCCAGAATCACGTCCTCCAGCTCTTTAAGCTTCGGCGTGGTGAAGCGCTCCGCATTTACCAGAGTCTGCTTTCGGATAAAATAGTCCGGAACCAGTTCCTTAAAGGAATTGGTCACTTCGAAATAGTAGCCGAATACCTTGTTGAACTTGATCTTCAGATTTTTGATTCCCGTTTTGTCCCGCTCCTCCGCTTCCAGAGCGGCCAGCCAGGATTTTCCTTCCGTCTTGGCGTTTCGCAGGCGGTCGGCCTCCTGATGGAAGCCTTCCCGGATTATGCCCCCTTCCCGAACAGTGACGGGCGGCTCGTCTACGATAGCTGCGGCAATCAGATCTCTCAGATCCTCCAGCGGATCCAGGTCGGAGCAGATCTGCTTTAAGATGCCTGACGTGAAATCACTCAGCAGGTCCTTGATGTAGGGAAGCATATCCAGGGAATTCTTAAAAGCAAGCAGGTCCCTGGGATTGGCGGTTTTGTAGCTGATCCGGCCGATCAGACGCTCCAGATCATAGATGGAATTGAGGTATTCTCTCAGCTCTTCCCTGGAGATATAGTTTAAATTCAGCTCCTCCACCGCATTCTGCCTGTCCAGGATCTCCTCCCTCCGGATCAGCGGCTGCTCAATAAAGCTGCGGAGGAGACGGGCGCCCATGGCCGTTCTGGTTTTATCCAGGACCCAGAGCAGGCTTCCCCTCTTCTGCTTTTCCCGAAGGGTTTCCAGAAGCTCCAGATTTCGTCTTGTGGATATGTCCAGCACCATATACTGGCCGGTGGAGTAAGGAACCAGAGAGGTAATATGGGAGAGATCGCTTTTCTGCGTTTCATAGAGATACTGCATGACCGCTCCTGCAGCCACCACTCCCACGGGATAATCCGCCAGCCCCAGCCCGTCCAGCGAGGCTACGCCGTAGTGCTCCTTCAGGATTCTGCGGCAGCTGTCATCAGAAAAGAACCGGGGGTCCAGGGAGGAAAGGTAGGCCTGGCACCGGTTCTTCAGTTCTTCCATATCAATGCCGGACATGAAAAAGGCGTCATTGCACACAATTTCCGATGGAGTGAAATGGGCCAGCTCGTCAAAAAGCTCCCGCTCCGAGCGGGCCTCCGTGACAAAAAAATCTCCCGTGCTGATATCGCAGGAAGCGATGCCGAAGCTGTCTCCGATGTATACGATTCCCATGAGGAAATTGTTCTTGGTTTCGTCCAGCGCTTGGGTGCTGGTGACCGTTCCGGGAGTCACCACGCGGATCACCTCGCGGCGCACCAGCCCCTTCGCCTGCTTCGGATCCTCCATCTGCTCCGCAATGGCCACCTTATAGCCTTTCTGAACCAGTCTGGTCAGGTAGGACTCCACGGCGTGAAAGGGGACGCCGCACATGGGCGCCCGCTCCTCCAGTCCGCATTCCTTCCCGGTCAGGGTGATTTCCAGCTCCTTTGACGCCGTCAGGGCATCGTCAAAGAACATTTCATAAAAGTCTCCCAGGCGGTAAAACAGAATGCAGTCCTTATACTGCTCTTTTGTTTTCATATATTCCGTCATCATTGGTGATAGTTTAGCCACTGTTTCAAACCTCCCGGTGTCCCATATAGTAAAAGCCTTTTGATTCCTCCAGATAAACATTCACAATTGAGCCGATCAGGTCTTCCGTGCCGGGGAAATGGACGAGGGTATTGTTGCTCATTCTTCCGGTCACAAAGCCTTCCATATGGCTGTTTTTTTCCTCCACCAGCACAGCCTGTACCGTATGAAGATCACGGCGGCAGACCTCGCCGGCAATCTGCTGCACTTCTTTCAGCAGGCGGTCGAACCGGTCCTTCACCACAGCCTCAGGGACCTGGTCCTCCATGGAGGCGGCAGGCGTTCCGGAGCGCTTGGAGTAGATAAACGTAAATGCACTGTCATAGCGGACACGGCGCACAACGTCAAGAGTATCCTGAAAATCCTCTTCCGTCTCTCCCGGGAAGCCCACGATGATGTCCGTAGTCAGGGAGATGTGGGGAATGGCTGTGCGGATGCGGTCCACCAGAGCAAGGTACTGTTCCTTTGTGTAGCGCCGGTTCATCTTTTCCAGAATCCGCGTGCTTCCCGACTGTACAGGCAGATGGAGGTGGGTGCACACTTTTTTCGATTCCTTCATCGCCCGGATCAGTTCGTCGGACAGATCCTTGGGATGAGAAGTCATAAAACGGATCCTCTCGATGCCGTCGATTTCCTCCACTCTGCGGAGCAGCTGGGCAAAGCTGATGGGAGTGCTCAAGGTCTTTCCGTAGGAATTGACGTTCTGCCCCAGGAGCATTACCTCCTTTACGCCTTCCGATGCCAGCCGGCGGATTTCTGCCAGAATGTCTTCCGGCTCCCGGCTTCTTTCCCGTCCCCTCACATAGGGAACGATGCAGTAGCTGCAGAAATTATTGCAGCCGAACATAATATTCACTCCGGACTTGAAGGGATATTTCCGGTCTGCCGGAAGATCCTCCACGATCTCGGAGGTTCCCTCCCACACGTCCACCTCCATCTGGCCGGTGGTCAGACGGTCAAACAGCAGCTCTGCCAGCTTGAAAATGTTGTGTGTGCCGAAAATAATGTCTACAAACCGATAGCTTTTCCGGATTTTTTCCACCTCTTCCGCTTCCTGCATCATGCAGCCGCACAGTCCCACCAGCATGGAAGGACGCTTTTTTTTCAGGCTGTGTACGTAGCCCAGGTGACCGTAAACCTTTAAATTGGCATTTTCCCGTACGGTGCAGGTATTATAGAGGACAAAGTCGGCCTCCTCCGTGTCTGTCTCCATAAAGCCCGCCTGAATCAGCAGGCCGCTCAGCTTTTCCGAATCCTTGGCGTTCATCTGGCAACCGTAGGTTTCAATATGGAAGGTGGCACAGGCTCCGCTCTCCTCCATCTGCTTCAGCTGTACCTCGCCGTACCGGCGGAGCGCTTCTCCCGAGGCAAGGTTCTCTTCAAAGCGTGCCCTCATAAGGTCCTTCACGCGGGCGCAGAAATAAAGCTGGCGCTCAGGCTCCCGGGCGGGGGCATCCTGAAACAGGGAACTTTTTTCATAGGTGAACTGATCTTTTTTTATCGTCATGGGAACAGCAATCCTCTTTCTATAAATATTATTCAATCCGGTTACCCGGCCCAAACCGCATAAAACCAGATTGTATAATTATATCTCATCAATTTTGTAAAAGCAAACAGAAATTCACGGAAGAAAACAAAATTGCCTCCCCGGCATCGATTCAGCGGAAATAGGAAAGAACCGTGTCCAGAGTAACCTCATATCCCATGCGGAGAGAGTCTTTTTCCACATACTCTTCTCTGGTATGGGCGCCTTCTCCGTAATAGGAGCCGAAGCAGACGGCGGGAATGCCCAGGGAAAGAGGAATGTTGCAGTCTGTGGAACCGGATTCCCGGCTGCAGACTCTGCCTGTGACCGCCTTCATCCGCTCTTCTGTCCGGCGGAGCATGGACTCTCTGACGGCTTCTCCTTCAGGACTCAGATCCTCACAGGGGCGTTCGCCTACCAGCTGTACGGAAAGACCTGGCCGGTCAAAAATTTTGTCAAACTCCTTTTTCATATAATCCAGACCGGCTTTTGTGTCGGAGCGGAATTCGCAGAGCATATGCGCCTCCTGGGCAATGGTATTGACGGAGGTTCCGCCGGAGATGGTTCCTACGTTGTAGGTTGTTTTGCCTTCCCCCGGCACCTTCACGGCATAGATATCCCGGATTACGGCGGCCAGCCTTTCAATGGCATTGTCTCTGCCGAAATCACTGTAGGAATGGCCTCCCTGAGTTTTTGCCGTAACCAGAAAACGGTGGGAGCCCACTGCCCGGCTGATCACTTCGTCCAGACGGCCGTCAAAGCTGTAAAAGGCCCGGATCCGTCCGGCGTAATCAGAGCAGATCTTCCGGCTTCCCTTCAGGTTTCCCAGCCCTTCTTCTCCGGAATTGCACACAAACAGAATGCCCGCATTGTCCTTCGGCTGCAGAGCGGCTTCCGTCACATATTTTGCCGCCATCAGCAGACAGACCAGATTGGCCGTGTCATCTCCCACTCCCGGGCAGCAGAGACGCCCGTTCTCCTCCTTCCACGGAAGGGGGGAGGTGTCGGGAAATACCACGTCCGTATGAGCCATAAACACAATGACCGGATTGTCCTCCGTCACTCCCAAAGGGTATACGGTGTTGAGCGCTTCGTCCGTATAGACCTTTTTGGCTCCCATATCCTCCAGCCATTTCCGGCAGAATTCCATGCGCTGTTCCTCGTGATTGGAGGGAGACGGAATCTGCGCAATGGTTTTCAGCAGCGCAAGAGCCTCTCCGGCATGTTCGTCAATAAACCTCTTTTCCTGTTCCGTAATCATAAAATTGCCCTCCTTTTTCATACAAAACGGGCACCTCCGGACCGTACGGCCGCGGAGCTGCCCTCTTTGCTGCTGCTATCAGTTTTTATAGGTCTTGCTTAAGAATACATTTCCCGTAGGATGATAGATGAAGTTCTGCACGTTGGATACGTATGCAGATAAGTTTTCCTGATGGGAAATGGGAAGCCATACGCAGTCTTCGGCAACCTTCATCTCCATAGCCTCGTAGGCGGCATTTCTCTCGTCGCCGTTGGGCAGTGCAGCTGCCTCAGACAGCATCTCTTTGTATTCCTCGTCATTGTAATGAGCTACGTTCATTCCCGGATCCTCATGAGCCAGCAGATACATGAAGTTGTCCGGATCTCCGTTGTCGCCGACCCAGCCGTAGAGACATGCGTCATAGTTTCCGCTGTTCACTTTGTCCTTATAGGTGGTCCAGTCATAGGAATCGATGGTGCAGTTTACGCCTACCTTTGACCAATAGCCCTGAAGAGCCTCCGCCAGGGTCTGACCGGTAGCGGTGTTGTAAGGTCTGGGGTTGGTATAAGCCAGCATGTGAAGCTCGGTTACGCCCTTCTCCTTCAGAGTGGCGGCTGCAGCTTCCGGATCATAAGATACCTGCTGTACGTTGCTGCTGTAGCCGGGCATGAAGCTGGGAAGAATGGTGGTTGCCTGAGAAGCGTAGCCTCTGTACAGGCTTTCAACCAGCTCCGGTACGTTTACTGCCTGGGAAAGGGCCTTGCGCACTTCCGGATCGGTCAGCACATCGGTGTTGTAGCCTAAGTAGTTGATGTTCATTCCCTCTACCTTGTTGAGCACGCAGCCGGCAGCGGTGATCTGGTCAACCACATTGGCGTCAATACCGTCGATGATGTCCACCTCACCGTTGGTGAGAGCAACCACACGGGCGGAGTTGTCGGTGATGGTACGGAATACCAGGTTTTTGGCTACGCCCTTCTCGCCCCAGTAATCCTCGTTTCTCTCCATAACAACGGCTTCTCCCTTATCCCATCTCACAAACTTGTAGGGACCGGTTCCCACAGGGTTTTCATTCAGGTTGTTGTCATACTTCTCGCAGGCTGCCGGGCTTACCATGGGAGCGCCCAGAGACATGGCCAGGTTGTTTAAAAACGGGGTGCTGGCTTTGCTGAGCTTGAACTCTACAGTGTAGTCGTCGATTACGTTGCACTCTGCCACATCGCCGTAGACAAAGTCGCCGTAGGTCATATTCTCCTCTTTGTTTATGGTCTGGCGTTCAACGTTGAATTTTACGGCCTCTGCGTTGAAATCCGTGCCGTCATGGAATTTCACACCCTGACGAAGGTGGAAGGTGTAGGTCAGACCGTCATCGCTGATGTCCCAGCTTTCAGCCAGGCAGGGCTCTACTTCCGTATTGGAATCGCCAAACTGAAGAAGGCCTTCATACATCTGCACGATGGGCTTGGAAGACTCGCCGTCATCCACAATGGCCGGATCCAGACCTCTGGGATCTGCTCCCTGGGCAAAGGTGATGGTCTGCTCCCGGTCCACATCCGCGGGAATCTCGCCGAATTCGGTGAGGGCCTCTCCTGCAGCTTCCGTAGCTGCCGAAGCGTCTGCCGCTTCGCTTCCGGAAGTGCTCTGAGCTGCGGTCTCTCCTGCAGTGTTGCCGCTCTGACCGCATGCTGCCATGGATACGGCCACAGCGGTGCACAGCAGCGTGCTGATAACTTTCTTTCTCATTGCTTGCTCCTCCTCTTTTTTATTGCGCTCCTCAGAACGCTGGATCTATGGTATCGGAGGCGGACCTCCGTTCCCATCTACTGGGGGTTCTCATCGTAGAGATGACAGGCAACCTGATGATCGCTGCCGATGTTTTTCAGCTCGGGAAGGATCTCGTCGCATCCCTGGCATTTTTTAAAGCACCGGGAGCTGAAGCGGCATCCCTTCGGCGGATTGATCGGTGTGGGAACGTCGCCTGTCAGAATAATCCGTTCCTTTTTCTTTGTGATGTCCGTGGAAGGAATGGCGGACAGAAGCGCCTGAGTATAGGGATTCAGGGGATTGTCATAAATTTCATGCTTTCCCGCTACCTCCATCAGCTTTCCAAGGTACATAACTCCCACACGGTCGCTGATATGCTTCACCACGTTCAGGCCGTGGGCAATGAACAGGTAGGTCAGGCCGAACTGATCCTTAAGATCATCCAGAAGGTTCAGAACCTGCGCCTGAATGGAAACGTCCAGAGCGGAAACCGGTTCATCGCAGACGATCAGCTTAGGCTGTACGGCCAGCGCTCTGGCGATTCCCACACGCTGACGCTGACCGCCGGAAAACTCGTGGGGATAGCGGTTCCGCTGATGATTGGCCAGACCTACGCAGTTCAGCAGGTAGGTAACCCTGTTCTCGATTTCATTTTCCGGAAGAAGGTGGTTGATGCGGATCGGCTCCGCAATAATATCCCCTACCGTCATACGAGGGTTGAGGGATGCGTAGGGATCCTGGAAGATCAGCTGGATATCCCGGCAGTACTTCCTTCTCTCCTGAGGACGGAGCTTGGAAATGTCCACGCCGTCGTACAGGATTTCTCCGGATGTGGGCTTGTAAAGATCTACCAGCATTTTTCCGATGGTAGATTTTCCGCATCCGGACTCTCCCACCAGTCCGAAGGCCTCTCCCTTGTAAATTTTAAAGGAAACGTCATCTACCGCCTTTAAAATGGAGGTAGGTTTTCCGAAAAAGCTGGTTTCTACCGTAAAGTATTTTTTCAGGTTCTTTACTTCCAGAAGAACCTCTCTCTTTTCTTCGCTCATTTACTGGTCTTCCTCCCCTTCCTCTTCCTCACTTACCAGGAAGCAGCGGACCTGCCTGCCTTCCTCGGTGGTTATCAGCTTCGGCATGTGCTCCCTGCATTTTTCCATGCAGTGGTCGCACCGGTCTGCAAATGAGCAGCCCTTGGGCAGTCTGGTGGGATCGGGAACGATTCCCTTGATCATGTAAAGACGGTCCAGATCCTCATCCATTTTAGGAATGGAGTCCAGCAGCCCCTGCGTATAGGGATGAAGCGGCTTGGTACACAGCTGCTGCACCGTTGCCTG
>CALWEP010000115.1 GCA_944377325.1 uncultured Lachnospiraceae bacterium | reverse complement strand
CCGGCGGCACAGGATCTTCGGGCACTCAGTCTTCCTCTTCGGCTGCGGAAACAGAGGAGAGCACCAGCGCGCCTCTGATCACTCCCACAAAGCCGGATGAGACTACCGTTGACGGGAACGGTCCCGGCGGGGAACTGCAGGGCGGAGACGCAGTCTCCTCGGGAGACGGGGTTATTCTTCCTCCCACCACGGCGGCAGAGGAGCCTACTTCGGCTCAGGGGCCCATCGCTCCTCTGCAGTAGAAAGGACGGAGAGAGGGATTTTTCAAAAAAAGGATTGACAACCGGGAAATATTGCGGTAAAATTTCAAAAAATTCAATTTGAAAAATTCATAATTGCGTTGATGGGGAAAAAGCAGGTTCCATAGCGTACTTCAGAGAGCTGCCGGCTGGTGTGAGGCAGCGGCGCGGAGCAGGTATACTGGCCCCTGAGCACTCGGCTGAACGTCCTCTTCCCGCGGGGAGAAGCGGTTACTAGGCTGGAGCGGAATCCCACCGTTATCCGGGACGCGGTTCGTAGCAAATACCGACCGTACAGAGCGGCTGTCACACAGCAATGAGAGTGGTACCGCGGAAGCGAGATAATCAGGCTTCCGTCTCTCAGGGGATCTGACCCCTTGAGAGACGGAAGCTTTTTTGTTTCACGGGGGAAATTCAGACGCAAAGAAAATCATGCAGGGAGGAAATGTGTAATGATGGATGTAAGCAAGTATCAGATCGGATATTTTAATCCGCCGAAAACAGAATATCGCTGGGTGAAGAAGGACCATATTGAAAAGGCGCCGGCATGGTGCAGCGTGGATCTGCGGGACGGCAATCAGAGCCTTGTGGTTCCCATGAGCCTGGAGGAAAAGCTGGAATTTTTCAAACTGCTGGTAAAGATCGGATTTAAAGAGATTGAAGTAGGATTTCCTGCTGCCAGTGAGACAGAATATGAGTTTCTTCGCACCCTCATTGAGAAGAACATGATTCCCGAGGATGTGACCGTGCAGGTGCTGACCCAGTGCCGCGACCACATCATCCGCAAAACCTTTGAAGCCGTACAGGGAGCTCCCAGCGCCGTGATCCATTTTTACAATTCCACCAGCGTGGCACAAAGGGAGCAGGTGTTTAAAAAGAGCAGAGAAGAGATCAAAAAGATTGCCACAGACGGCGCTGAGCTGGTAAAGCAGCTGGCAGCGGAGTATCCTGGAAATTTCCGCTTCGAATACAGCCCGGAAAGCTTTACGGGAACGGAACCGGAATATGCCCTTGAGGTATGCAACGCCGTACTGGACATTATGCAGCCCACGCCGGAAAAACCCATGATCATCAACCTTCCCGTGACGGTTTCCATGAGCATGAGCCACATATACGCCAACCAGATCGAATATATGAGCGATAATCTGAAATACAGAGACAGCGTGGTGCTGAGCGTCCATCCGCACAATGACAGAGGCTGCGGAGTGGCGGACACGGAGCTGGCTGTGCTGGCCGGAGCGGACCGGGTGGAAGGAACGCTGTTCGGAAACGGAGAGAGAACGGGAAATGTGGACCTGATCACCTTGGCTCTGAATATGTACACCCACGGCGTGGATCCGAAGCTGGACTTCAGCGATATGCCGGCCATTGTGGATCTGTATGAGAGGGTGACCAGAATGCACGTGTACGAGCGCACTCCCTATGCCGGACAGCTGGTGTTTGCGGCCTTCAGCGGCAGTCATCAGGATGCCATCGCAAAGGGCATGATCTGGAGGAAGGAGCACGGACTCCATCAGTGGAACGTACCCTACATTCCCATCGATCCCACCGATATCGGACGTACCTACGATGCCGATGTGATCCGCATCAACAGCCAGAGCGGAAAGGGAGGAATCGGCTTCCTGCTGGAGCAGAAATTCGGTTTTGTTCTTCCTCCCAAAATGCGGGAGCACTTCGGATATGCGGTCAAGGCTGTTTCCGATCATGCGCATAAGGAGCTTCAGCCCATGGAGGTGCTGGATGTATTCCGCAGCACCTACCTGAACAAAACCTCTCCCATCGAGGTAAAGAACATGCACTTTGTTCAGACGGACGGAATTGCCGTTACGGTTACCGTGCAGACGGCAGACGGTTCTCAGATGGAAGTGTCCGCACGGGGCAACGGACGTCTGGATGCGGTATGCAACGCGGTGCGCATTGCGACGGGAGAAAACTTTACCATTATGAATTACTCCGAGCACAGCCTGGAGCACGGCTCCACCAGTGAAGCGGCGGCTTACGTAGGACTTCAGTGGGGGGACGGAAATGTGACCTGGGGAGCAGGCACTGACACCGATATTATCCGCGCCGGCATCAAAGCGATGATCAGCGCCGTGAACAATAAATAAACATAAGGGGATGAGAAGATTATGGGAATGACAATGACACAGAAAATACTGGCGGCCCATGCGGGACTGGAAAAGGTTGAGGCGGGGCAGCTGATCAATGCCCGTCTGGATGAAGTTCTGGGAAATGACATTACCACTCCGGTTGCCGTCAATGAGTTTGAAAAAGCAGGTTTTGACAGCGTTTTTGACAATACCAGAATCAACATCGTACTGGACCATTTTGTGCCGAACAAGGATATCAAGGCGGCGCAGCAGTCGAAACAGTGCCGCGATTTTGCAAATAAGTACGGGATTGTAAACTTCTTTGATGTGGGCGAAATGGGAATTGAGCACGCCCTTCTCCCGGAAAAGGGAATCGTCACCGCCGGAGACTGCATCATCGGAGCTGACAGCCATACCTGTACCTACGGCGCGGTGGGAGCTTTTTCCACAGGAGTGGGAAGTACAGACATGGCGGCAGGAATGGCCACCGGCCAGTGCTGGTTCAAGGTTCCTGCGGCGATCCGCATTGTGCTGACCGGAAAGCTTCAGCCTATGGTGAGCGGAAAGGATCTGATTCTGCACATTATCGGAAAGATCGGCGTGGACGGAGCACTTTACAAGAGCATGGAGTTTTCCGGTCCCGGAGTGGCTTCTCTTTCCATGGATGACCGCCTCAGCGTGTGCAATATGGCCATTGAGGCAGGCGCAAAGAACGGCATTTTCCCGGTGGACGACACCACTGTGGCTTATCTCACAGGGCGGAGTCAGAGGCCGTGGACCGTATATGAGGCGGATGAGGACGCAGTATACGATCAGACCATTGAAATCAATCTGGATGAGCTGGAGCCTACGGTTTCCTGGCCTCACCTTCCTGAGAATACAAAACCGGCATCCGCAGGGGCAGACGTGAAGATTGACCAGGTGGTGATCGGGAGCTGTACCAACGGACGGCTGGAGGATATGGAGGCTGCCTGGAAGATTCTGAAGGGAAAGCACATTGCGAAAGGCATTCGGGCGATCATCATTCCGGCTACCATGGCAATTTACAGAGAATGTCTGGTAAGAGGATGGACTACGGACCTGATTGATGCGGGCTGTGTGGTTTCCACACCTACCTGCGGTCCCTGCCTGGGAGGCTATATGGGAATCCTGGCAGAGGGAGAGCGGTGCGTTTCCACCACCAACCGGAACTTTGTGGGACGTATGGGCCATGTAAAGAGCGAGGTGTACCTGGCCAGCCCGGCTACGGCGGCAGCCAGCGCTCTCACCGGCTATATTACCGATCCGCGGACCGTCTGATCCGTTACCAGAACAGCGAAAGGGAGGAAAAAAGAATGGAAGCAACAGGATTTGTACATAAATACCCGGATAATGTGGATACGGATGTAATCATTCCGGCCCGGTACCTGAATACCCCCAATGCAAAGGAGCTGGCAGCTCACTGCATGGAGGATATTGATCCGGAATTCATAAACAAGGTAAAGGAAGGGGACATTATGGTGGGAGGAGCCAACTTCGGCTGCGGCTCCAGCAGAGAGCATGCTCCTCTGGCCATTAAAACGGCGGGGATTTCCTGCGTGATCGCCGCAACCTTTGCGCGTATCTTCTACCGCAATTCCATCAACATCGGACTTCCCATTCTGGAATGTCCGGCAGCCAGCGCGGCGATTCAGGCGGGAGATGAGGTCAAGGTAGACTTTGACACCGGCGTGATCACCGATATTACCACGGGGGAGACCTTCCAGGCGCAGCCGTTCCCTCCGTTTATTCAGAATATTATCCGTGACGGCGGACTGATGAGCAGCATAAAGAAGTGAGACGGGAGGAAAGAGGGATGGAAAAGCAGATTGCGGTGATCCGGGGCGACGGAATCGGCCCGGAGATTGTAAACGAGGCTCTGAGAGTGCTGGATGCTGTGGGAGAAAAGTATGGCCATAGGTTCCGGTATGAGGATGTGGATATGGGCGGAATTGCCATTGACCGCTGGGGCGAAGCTCTGCCCAAGGCAATGCTGGATCGGTGCCTGGCATCGGACAGCGTCCTTCTCGGCGCCGTAGGCGGCCCGAAGTGGGACGGAATGCCGGGAGACAAGAGACCGGAGAAGGGCCTTCTGGCCCTCCGCTCCGGAATGGGGCTGTATGCCAACAACCGCCCGGCAAAGCTTTGGAAGCAGCTGGCGGAAGCCAGCCCCTTAAAGCCGGAGATTGTGGAAAAGGGCATTGATTTCATCGTAGTCCGGGAGCTGATCGGCGGCGTTTACTTCGGCGAGCACCGTACCGATGAGGTAAACGGCGAGCAGAAGGCTACGGATGTGATGAGCTATTCCGAGCATGAAATTGAGAGAATCGGACGGATTGCTTTTGAAACGGCGAGAAAGAGAAGAAAGAAAGTGACCAGTGTGGATAAGGCCAACGTGCTGGACACCAGCCGCCTGTGGAGAAAGGTGATGCACCGTCTGGCAGAGGAATATCCCGATGTGGCATATGCGGATATGCTGGTGGACAATGCGGCCATGCAGATCGCCAAGGATCCCAGCCAGTTCGACGTGGTAGTTACGGAGAATATGTTCGGCGATATCCTTTCCGATGAAGCCAGCATGATCACCGGTTCCATCGGCATAATCCCATCTTCCAGCCTGGGAGAGGGGAGCCGCGGCCTTTATGAACCCATTCACGGTTCTGCGCCGGACATTGCCGGCCAGAACAAGGCAAACCCCATCGGCACCATCCTTTCCGCCGCAATGATGCTGAAATACAGCTTTGATCTGGATGAGGAGGCAGCTGCGGTGGAGGAGGCGGTGAACCGTGCCTTGGATGCCGGACTGCGCACCGCCGATATGATGGCGGACGGCTGCCGCCAGGTGACCTGCTCCGAAATGGGAGACGCGGTTCTGGAATACCTGAAATAAGAAAAAGCTCCTTTCACAATTTTATTATGATTTCATCACAATTCGGACACAATTCATTGATAAACTAAGGCCATGAAATGAAAGAGATGAAAAAGTGAAAGGAGAAATGACATATGTACGAGGATTTTAACAATTACTCTGACATTCATAATAACGAGGAAGAAAGAAAGCCCGTCCTTCCGGAGGGCTTTATTCCGGAGGAACCCAGACAGCCGAAACAGCCGAAAAAACACGGACTGGCCAGGAAGGCGGCTCTGCTGACAGCAGCGGCCCTGCTGTTCGGAACGGTTTCCGGAACTACGATGGTAGGAATCAACATGGCGGCCGATTATTTCAACGGCCGGCAGAACCCGACCAGGACGGAGCTGACTACGGTCCCTGCGTCCAGCGGCAGCACGTCCGGCAGCACTGATTCTGCCGACGGAACTCAGCTGGCGGCCACGCTGGATGTGTCATCCATTGTGGAGAAGGCCATGCCGTCCATTGTTGCCATTAACAATAAGATGCTTATGGAGAGCAACAACTGGTTTTTCGGCACTCAGAAATATGAGGTTCCCAGCGCCGGCTCCGGAATTATCATCGGACAGAACGATACGGAGCTTCTGATCGTCACCAACAACCATGTGGTGGAGAATTCCGAGGACCTGCAGGTGGTATTTATTGACAACCAGTCAGTGGGAGCCAGCATTAAGGGAACGGATTCCACCAATGATCTGGCGGTGATCGCAGTGCCTCTGGCAGATATTCCGGCAGATACCATGAGTCAGATCGCCATTGCCGCTGTGGGAGATTCGGACAGCCTGAAGGTGGGCCAGGGAGTGATTGCCATCGGGAACGCTCTGGGCTACGGTCAGTCTGTGACTGTGGGCTATATCAGTGCTCTGGACCGCGAAGTGACCACCAGTGAGGACGGCACCACCAGAACTCTGCTTCAGACGGACGCGGCCATCAATCCTGGCAACAGCGGAGGAGCTCTGCTGAATATGAACGGGGAAGTGATCGGCATCAATTCCGCCAAATATTCCGATACCAGCGTGGAAGGCATGGGCTATGCCATTCCCATTTCCAAGGTGCAGGATATCATCAATGAGCTGATGAACACAAAGACGAGGAATGAGGTAGAGGCAGATAAACAGGGCTATCTGGGAATCCAGGCGCTTACCATTGACCAGCAGTATGCCAGCACCTTCGGTATGCCCAAAGGCGTGTACGTGTACAAAATTACCGAGGGAGGAGCAGCCTCCAAGTCCGACCTGAGAGAGAAGGATATCATTACCAAATTTGACGGCTCCAGCGTGAGCACCATGGAGGATCTGCAGAAAATGCTCACCTACTATGAGGGCGGAGATACGGTAACCCTGACTGTACAGTCTCTGGAAAACGGCGAGTATGTGGAACGCCAGGTGGAGATCACTCTGGATTACAAGCCGGCAGACAGCAGCACTGCCGAGGGAGGAAACGGAAGCCCCATGCCGTAAGGGAGTATCCGGCTTCAGAAAATAAGAATTAAAATAGGGTGAACAGGCTCCGGCAGGAAAAGATCCTTTCGGGGCCTGTTCCGTGTTCTCTGCCGGCGGCTCATATTCTTCTTGCCTGCGGCCGGAGAGGGTGGTACAATGGAGAAAACAAAACGGGGAGCTTGCGGAAAGCAGGCTGAGAGGAGACTGAATTGTCTCGACCCGCAGACCTGATTTGGGTAATGCCAACGTAGGGATCGAAAACGGCTGAGGCCGCAGGGACATACGGAGGTATGTCTCTTTTTGTGTTTGGCAGATCCCGTTGCCCGAAGGGAAAAGGTTTCAGAAAAAGAAAGGGAGATGGATGAAAATGAAAAAACATCAGACAAACACAAGAAAACTGGCGGTAGCCGGACTGCTGACGGCAGCGGCAGTGGCGTGCTCGCCTCTCAGCATACCGGTAGGGGCGTCTCAGTGCTTTCCGGTACAGCACATGGTAAATGTGCTGGCAGCCGTGTTTCTGGGCCCCTGGTACGGAGTGGGCATGGCTTTTGCCACCAGCCTGATTCGAAATATTCTCGGAACGGGAAGCCTGCTGGCTTTTCCAGGCAGTATGTGCGGGGCGCTGCTGTGCGGCATCGCCTATGACGTTTCCGGGAGGCTGTGGCTTACCTGCAGCGCGGAAGTTTTGGGCACGGGAATCCTCGGCGGTCTGGCGGCCTGGCCGGTGGCAGTGCTGATTATGGGAAAAGAAGCGGCCCTGTTTGCCTATGTGCTGCCGTTTCTGGTGTCCACCATGGGAGGAACGGCCATCGCTTGGGCTGTGATCGCCGTTCTGAAAAAGGGAGGAAGCTTTAAATTTATGAGGGAGGCGGTAAAACGATGACCGATCACAGGACAGGTTCGGGAGCGGAGATCCTGGAAAGAGTGAGGAGGCTGGCTCCCAGAATACACTGTATTTCCAATGCTGCTGCCGCTTCCGATGTGGCCAACGTGCTTCTGGCCGCGGGAGCCAGACCCATCCTGGCCCAGGGACCGGAGGAAACGGCAGAGATCGCTGCTTCCTGCTGCGCGGCAGTGCTGAATTTCGGGACGCCGGACGGAGAAAAAATGAAAGCCGTCCGTCTGGCGGCAGCGGCAGCGGCGGCGGCAGGGATTCCCTCCGTGGCCGACCCGGTGGGAGCGGGAGCCAGCAGCTGGAGAAGGCGGCAGGTGCTGGAGATCATGGAAGAGATTCCTTTTTCCGCCATTCACTGCAACTACTCGGAGGCGCTGGTCCTGCTGGGAGAGGACAGCGGCTTTCAGGGAGTGGACAGCGCTCCGGCTTCTCTGTCGGAGAAGGTTCCGGCGGCGGAGAGAACGGCGTTAAAATACGGCTGTCCGGTGCTTCTGAGCGGAGCGGAGGATGTGGTTTCCGACGGGAAAAGGACCTGGGTGATCCGCGGAGGGACAGGTTTTATGAGCAGGGTGACAGGGACGGGGTGTATGCTTTCCGCCCTGGCGGGAGCATTCTGCAGCGTGGAGGAAGACAGATTTTCCGCCCTTTCCGCTGCGGCCTCCTTCTGGAAGGCCTGCGGAGAATGGGCGTGGAAGGAAACGGAGGCGGCGGGAGGCGGTCCGGGTACGTTCCGGGCAAAGCTGACGGACGCTGCGTTTAAACTGGAGAGCTGGAGGGAAAACATTGAACATACGGAGAGATGAGCTGCTGCTTTACGGTGTGACGGACCGGAGCTGGCTGAAAGGAGAAAGTCTGGAGGAAGCGGTGGAGGCTGCCATAAAAGGGGGCGTGACTGTGATCCAGCTGAGAGAAAAGAATTGTTCTCATGAGGAGCTGACAGAGGCGGCCCGCAGGCTGAGGCCGGTCTGCGCCGCAGGGGGCGTTCCGCTGATTATCAATGACGATGTGCAGGCGGCTCTGGAAGCCGGAGCCGACGGGGTTCATGTGGGGCAGGAGGATATGGCTGTGGCGGAAGCGAGAAAGCTTCTGGGACCGGATAAGATTGTGGGAGCCAGCGCCCATAACCGGGAAGAGGCGCTGGAGGCAGTACGTCAGGGAGCGGATTATCTGGGGTGCGGCGCCGTATTCGGCTCAGCGACAAAAAAAGATGCATCTGTTCTGCCCATGGAGGAGCTGAAGAAAATCTGCGCCGCCGTTTCCGTTCCGGTGGCGGCGATCGGAGGAATTTCGGAGGAAAACTGCAGAGAGCTGGCGGGAACCGGCATTGCCGGAATCGCAGTAATCAGCGCAGTGTTCGGAAAAGAGGATAAAGAGGCCGCCGTTGCCCGGCTGAGGAGGCTGGCGGAGGAGATTGCAGGAGGAGACGGAGAATGAAAACAGTACTGACCATAGCGGGAAGCGACTGCAGCGGCGGAGCAGGGATCCAGGCAGACTTAAAGACCATGTTGGCCAACGGCGTGTATGGAATGAGCGCGGTGACGGCTCTGACTGCTCAGAATACTACGGGAGTATATGGAATCATGGAAGTGTCTCCGGAATTTCTGGCTTCGCAGCTGGACTGCGTTTTTCAGGATATCCGCCCGGATGCGGTGAAAACCGGTATGGTGGGAAGCAGCGGGCTGATCCGGATGATCGGACAGAAGCTGCGGGAATATGAGGCAGAGAATGTGGTGGTGGATCCGGTCATGGTTTCTACCAGCGGCTCCAGACTGCTGCAGGAGGAGGCCATGGAAGCTCTGAAAACCGTGCTCCTTCCTCTGGCTGCGGTAATTACCCCCAATATTCCGGAGGCGGAGGTGCTGGCGTCCATGAAGATCGCGGACGGCCGGGACATGGAACGGGCGGCTGCCCGGATTCACCATGCCTTCGGCTGCGCAGTTCTGTGCAAAGGCGGACACCGGATCCATGACGCCGACGATCTTCTCTGCGACGGCCGGGAGATGGTCTGGCTCCGGGGAAGACGGATCGACAACCCCAATACTCACGGCACCGGCTGTACTCTGTCCAGCGCCATTGCGTCCAACCTGGCTAAGGGGATGGAATTAAAGCAGGCGGTTTTTCATGCGAAAAATTATATTTCCGGCGCTTTGGCGGCCGGACTGAACCTGGGCAGGGGCGCGGGTCCCATGGATCACGGATTTGCGGTGAAGGGGGAATACTGAACGGACAGGAAGGCGGGAAAAGGAGAGAAAATATGGTAAAGAATATAGTATTTGATATGGGAAATGTGCTGGTGGCCTATGATGACAACCGAGTGTGCCGCCGGTTCATGAAAGAAGGCACGGAGGAGTACGGGAGAGTGCGCATGGCCGTATTCGGCTCTCAGGAATGGGTTCTTCTGGACATGGGCGTAATCACGGAGGAAGAGGGACTGGAGAGAATGAAGAAAAGACTCTCTTCCGACCGGGAAAAAGAGCTGGCGGAGCAGTGTTTCCGCCACTGGCACGAGGCCTGTATGTGGACCATAGAAGGAACGGAGGAATTGATCCGCTCCCTGAAGGAAAAGGGCTTCGGAATCTATCTGTGTTCCAACGCCTCCGTTCGTCTCCGCAGCTGCTACAGGGAATACATTCCGGCAGCGGACTGCTTTGACGGCATCCTCTTTTCTGCGGAGGAAAAGCTTTTAAAGCCTCAGAGGGAGATTTATCTGAGGCTGTTTGAGAAGTACGGGCTGAAGCCGGAGGAATGCTTTTTTGTGGATGACCTGCAGAACAATATTGACGGAGCGGAAGCCTGCGGCATGAAGGGCTACTGCCATAAGGACAGAGATACGGACAGACTGAGAGCTGTTCTGGAGAATCTGTAGCATAAGAAAAAGCCTTCGGCAAAGTCGGTGCCGGAGGCTTTTCATCATCATGTTTTTATGCTTCCCAGCGGCCGGAAGCGCCGCAGGGGAGAATAAGACCGCTTTCCGTCACGGGAAGCCCGATTTCCTCGGAGCGGACCGTTCCTCCGCGGGAGGGGCAGATCTCCGTGCCGATCAGATAGGTGAGAACTGCCGGGGCCAGGCCGGTGGTGTAGGAGTTGATCAGGACAAACAGCGGCTGGTCGGACAGCAGCCCGTCGCATAAGCGCACCAGGGGATGAATGGCATCCTCGATCTTCCAGATTTCGCCCTTCGGTCCTCTGCCGTAGGAGGGCGGGTCCATAATAACGGCATCATAGTGATTGCCGCGGCGGATTTCCCTTTCCACAAATTTGACGCAGTCATCCACAATCCAGCGGATGGGAGCTCCCTCCAGTCCGGAAGAACGGGCGTTTTCCTTCGCCCAGCCCACCATCCCTTTGGAGGCGTCCACATGGGTGACGGATGCCCCCGCCTGGGCGGCTGCCAGAGTAGCGCCTCCCGTATAGGCAAAGAGATTCAGCACCTTGACGGGCCGTCCCGCATTTCGGATCTTTTCCCCGAACCAGTCCCAGTTGGCCGCCTGCTCCGGAAACAGTCCCGTGTGCTTAAAGCTGAAGGGCTTCAGATTGAAGGTGAGTCCCCGGTAGCCGATGGTCCACTGCTCCGGCAGATCAAAAAATTCCCACTCTCCGCCGCCTTTGGCGCTGCGGTGGTAATGTCCGTTCATCCGCTTCCAGCCTTTGTGCTTTTTGGGAGTATCCCAGATCACCTGAGGATCCGGCCGCACCAGCAGATAACTCCCCCAGCGCTCCAGCTTTTCGCCTTTTGAACAATCGATTACTTCATAATCCTTCCAACCGTCTGCAATCCACATAATCTTCCTCTTTTCACTGCAAAATACAATCCGTTAAGTACAAGTAGTATATCGGAAAAAAGCGAAATTGTAAAGAAATCGAAAGATATTTCCCGGCCTTGCTAGTTGAATATTTTCCCATTAATTGTTAAAATGTAAAACAGCGAATGCTTTTTGAATGACGGGGGATGGACCCAAGTATATAGACGGAGGAAAGAAGATATGAAAAATAAGGGGCTGACGGTGCTTGTTCTGGCTGCTGTAATGACTGTGGGTGCCGCCGCCATTACGTCTCTGGCTGCAGAGGGATGGAGCAAGCTGGATAATCAGTGGGTCTATTATGATTCCCAGGGGTATCTGGTGAGAGATGAGTGGAAAAAAGGGGCAGACGGTCAGTGGCGCTATCTGAACGGAGACGGAAAGATGGCGGTGAATGAGTGGGTGGACGATACCTACTATGTGGATGAGAACGGACTGATGATTGCCAATAAGTGGCTTCGGATCGCCAGCGATGACGAGGATGCGGTGAACGGATATCTGTGGTATTACTTCGGCAGCTCCGGGAAGGTGGAAACCGATGACTGGAAGAAAATCGACGGTTACTGGTACTACTTTGACGATGACGGAGTGATGCAGACCGGCTGGGTGGACGATGATATCTACTACTGTGATACCAGCGGAAGAATGCTTACGGGATGGCAGCTTCTTCTGCCTCCTGACGAAGAGGAATACAATGACGGAAAGGTCCGCCCGGGAGACGAGGACGATGACGGCAAGGTTTGGTACTATTTTTCGGCCAACGGCAAGAAATATACGCCGGATGTGTCGGGAGATGAGTGCGGCGTCCATAAGATCGGCGACGACTACTACTGTTTCAATGCTGACGGAGAGATGCAGACCGGCTGGATAAATATGAAGGGAGAAAACAGCATGCCGGACGGAATCGGAGATTTCCGATATTTCGGACCGGACGGCAAAGCGAAAAAGGGCTGGATCGCTCTTTATCCGCCGGAAGAACTGTCCGGTTATGACGGAGTAGTGGAATGGTTCTACTTCAGCAAAGACGGACAGCCGGAGATCGGGCCGGAGGAAGGGGAGGCGACTACCTCTGACTTTGTGAAGATCAACGGAGAAAATTATCTGTTCAATGAGCTGGGAAATCCCGTATACGGCATTCAGAAGATTTACTTCAGCAGCGGCAGCGATTATACCACCTACGCCTTCGGCACAAACAGGTCCGACTGCATGATGACCAAGGGCGGACGGGTCCGCTTAGAGGAGGCGGACGGCACGGTGTCCGAGTTCTATTTCTCGGAGAGCGGCCAGGGAGTAAGCGGAGTGAAGAACGGCTATCTTTACTACAGAGGCAAGCTGCAGAAACTGGACAGCGGCATGAAGTACGACATTGTCTCCATTCCCAAGGGAGACGATAAGTATGACAACTATGTGGTTTCCAGCAGCGGCAAGGTTATGCGCTCCACTACGGTGAAAAATGCCGACGGTGTGAAGTACAAGACAAACAGCAGCGGCATTCTGACAGAGATCGATGATGAGACAGCGGGACAGGGACACTATCAGGACCCGGTGGATCCGTGCTATTACAACTAAGATGCAGAGATACAACAGGCCGGAAGGGGCTGCCGTCAGGCGGCCTGCTTCCGGCCCTTTTCAGAAGGAGGGGAGAAAATGAAGCTGCAGCAGCTGAGATATTTCCAGGCAGCCTGCCGCCTGAACAGCATTACCCGGGCGGCAGAGCAGCTCCACGTTTCTCAGCCGTCAGTTTCGGCAGCTATCCGGGAGCTGGAACAGGAATTTGGAGTGACTCTGTTCAGCCGCAGGTACCGGGGCTTTACTCTGACTCAGGAGGGGGCTGATTTTTTGGCCCAGGTGGACAGCCTGCTGGCCCATGCCGATCAGACGGAAGAGATTTTAAAGGATATCGGGCGGAAAAGAAATCTGATCCGCCTGGGGGTGCCTCCTATGATCGGTTCCATTCTGCTTCCGCGCCTGTTCCGGGATTTTCGGGAACAGTATCCGGACACGAAAATGTCGGTATATGAGGCCAGCAGCCGGGAACTGGTTCAGCAGCTGGCGGAGGACCGGCTGGACCTGGCCTTTCTTCCCCATACGGCCCCTTTTTCCGGAGAATATCGGTGGATGCCTGTGATCAGGATGGAGACGGTTCTGTGCGTATCCTCATCCCACCCTATGGCGGAGAGAAATGAGGTGCACGTCCGGGAACTGGCGGAGGAGCCGCTGGTTCTGTTTAAAGAGGGCTATTTTCAGAGTGAGCAGATTGCGGGAAGGTTTGCCCGGAGCGGCCTGATGCCGGATGTGCTTCTGAGTACCAGCCAGCTGTCCACCATCATCAGCCTGGTTCGGAACGGCTCTGCCTCCGGATTTCTGTTTCGGGCCGTGGCAGACCGGTATCCCGGCCTGGTGCCCGTTTCTCTCGATCCGCCTTTGGAGGAAGATGTGAGCCTGGTCTGGAAAAAGGGCGGATTTCTGTTCAGCGATATGAATCATTTTATTGAATTTGTCAGAGAAAATATTCAGGAGGGCAGACCGTAAGCTGCCCCCCGGTTCTGAGAGCATTTTCGGTTTCGGCAGAGACAGGGAAAATGCTCTTTTTTTGTAAAATCATAGGAAAAACCTATCATTATCAATGAAAGATATATTTGACTAATGCTTTTTGTGGAAATATGCTATAAATATGAGGAAAATAAATAAAAAAAGGGGAAAAATGCAATGAAGCTGGAATTTGGAATGGGGAATGGTTTGGAAACCGTGGACGTGGCGGAAAACAACCTGATGGGAATTCTGGAAGCGAATCCGGTTCCGGAGGGGGCCAGAGGAAGAGAAGCGGTTCTGGAAGCGCTGGCCCATCCTGTGGGAACGCCTCGGCTGAGGGATATGGTAAGGCCGGGAGAGAAGATTGCGGTGGTCACCAGCGATATTACCCGTCCCATGCCCACCTGGGAGGTGATGCCGGCGCTTCTGGACGAGCTTTACGCAGGGGGAGCAAAGGCGGAGGACATTACCCTGGTGTTCGCGCTGGGAAGCCACCGCGGCCATACTCCTGAGGAAATGAAGCATCTGGCGGGAGAGCGGGCCTACGGGGAGATCCGCTGCGTGGATCTGAATACGGATGACTGCGTGAGGATAGGAGTCACATCAGGAGGGACGCCGGTGGATATCGACCGCAGGGTGGCGGAGGCAGACAGGAGAATCTGCCTGGGAAATATAGAGTACCATTATTTTGCCGGATATTCCGGGGGAGCAAAGGCGATCATGCCGGGAGTATCCACCAGAGAGGCCATTCAGGCAAACCACTGCAGGATGGTGGAGGAAGCTGCCTGCGCCGGGAGACTGGAGGGCAATCCGGTCCGGGAGGACATTGAAGAGGCGGCAGCGATGGTGGGCGTGGATTTTATCCTGAATGTGGTTCTGGATCCCCGCAAGCAGATTCTGAAGGCGGTGGCCGGCGATGTGACCCTGGCGCACCGGGCTGGCTGCGCATTTCTGGATCAGCTTTACGGGAAGCCGCTGGAGAGTCCGGCGGATATTGTGATCGCTTCCCAAGGAGGGGCGCCTAAAGATCTGAATCTGTACCAGACGCAGAAGGCTTTGGACAATGCCGCTCATGCGGTAAAGAAAGGCGGTGTGATCATTCTCATAGGCTCCTGCCGAGAGGGACTGGGAGAAACAACCTTTGAGAAATGGATGACCACGGCGCCTGACCCGGAGACGATGATCCGATGGATCCGCCGGGAATTTCGGCTGGGAGGCCACAAGGCGGCGGCTATTGCCATGGTGCTGCAGAAAGCCGATATTTATCTGGTCAGCGAGCTGCCTCCGGAATTTGTAAAAAGTATTTTCCTGCAGCCCTTTGAAACGGCGGAGCAGGCATATGAAGCGGCTCTGAAAAAGTGCGGGAAGGACGCAAAGGTTCTGGCCATGCCTTTTGCCGGTTCCACCCTTCCGAAAATCATAAAATAATATAAGGTGCGCTGTCACCGCAGAACAGGAGGAAACGAATATGGATTACGCAAAGGAAGCACTGAAGAAGCACTATGAGTGGAAAGGAAAGCTGGAGATTACTCCCAGGGCAGCCGTAGACAGCAGCGAGGCTCTGGCGCTGGCTTATACGCCGGGGGTAGCGCAGCCCTGCCTGGAGATCCGGGAAGACCCGGAAAAGAGCTTTGAGCTGACACGCCGCTGGAATACGGTGGCGGTAGTGACGGACGGCTCTGCCGTTCTGGGCCTGGGAAATATCGGTCCGGAGGCAGGCATGCCGGTTATGGAGGGAAAATGCGTGCTGTTTAAAGCCTTCGGCGGCGTGGATGCCATTCCTCTGTGCGTCCGCTCCCAGAATGCGGAGGAGATTGCCCATACGGTGGCCCTTATGGCAGGCTCCTTCGGCGGAATCAATCTGGAGGACATCGCTGCTCCCCGCTGCTTTGAGGTGGAGCGCCTGCTGAAGGAGCAGTGCGACATTCCCGTCTTTCATGATGATCAGCACGGAACGGCGATTGTGGTGGCGGCAGCCCTGATCAACGCGCTGCGGCTGAAGGGGAAAAAGCTGTCGGAAGTGAAGGCGGTATTTTCCGGAGCGGGAGCGGCGGGAACGGCCATATTTAAGCTTTTAAGAACCATGGGACTGAAGTCGGCGGTGCTGTGCGATATTCACGGAGTGGTCTATCCGGGAAGAGAAGATCTGAAGGATAATCCCGCATTGGCAGAGTTGGCGGAGCTGACCGATCCTCAGGTAAGAGGCGGCCTTGCCCAGGCCATGGAAGGGGCGGACGTGTTTGTGGGCGTTTCTGCTCCGGGAATCGTTACCGGGGATATGGTGCGGTCCATGGCCAAGGATCCGGTGGTCTTTGCCATGGCCAATCCGGTTCCGGAGATTATGCCGGATGAGGCTCGGGCCGCAGGCGCCTTTGTGGTGGGGACGGGCCGTTCCGATTTCCCCAATCAAATCAACAACGTGCTTGTATTCCCCGGAGTATTCCGCGGAGCTTTGGACGTGCGGGCAAAAGACATCAATGACGAAATGAAGATTGCGGCGGCATATGCCATTGCAGCTTTGGTATCCGAGGAAGAACTGAACAGGGATTATATTCTTCCGGCGGCATTTGACTCCAGGATCTGCCCGGCAGTGGCGGAGGCAGTGGGAGAAGCGGCAAGAAGAAGCGGTATTGCGAAAAAATAATATTGCAGGGAGGGCTGTATATGAAATCAAACAGTATTCGGATTCGTTCATTTAACGTGGGATGCTCTTTTGAGATCGTTCTTCCCGGCGGCAAGGTGATCCTGCTGGATCCCTTTTTCGCCCAGGGACCTTTTGAAGGAGGCTTCAGCCGTGAAGATGTGACCGGAGCGGATTATATCCTTCTGACTCACAGCCATTACGATCATGACAGTGATGTGGGATATTTTGCGGAAAAATTCGGCTCAAAAGTGTTCTGCGGCCATATGTCGGCGGAAGAGGTGCTGAAATTTCACCGGATCCCTTATGACAATCTCTTTCCCTTATATCCCAACAGCCGGTACAGCCTTCCGGATTTTGCCCTGGATGTATTCCAGTGCAAGCATAATCCCAATGGGGGACGGACCTATGATCCGGGATTTGACATCGGAAAGGAAATGGGAGCGGAAGGCCACGGGCGGTGCGATCAGCTGGGATCGCTGGAATCCCTGGATTTCATGATTACCACTCCCAACGGCTTTTCCCTTATGGTAGCTTCGGGCCGGGTCATCTGGGACGATCTGTTTGACGTGTGCAAGGTGCGCCGGCCCAACATGCTCCTGCGCCAGGCGGGAGTGCGGGAAGACGGCGGAGGCATGAAGACCGGAGCGCAGGCGGCCCCGGAGGTTCTGGCAGAGCTGCTGGTAAAGTATCACGCACAGCTGATTATGCCGTTTCACCATGACGTGCTTCTGAAACGGTGGGGCAGGGAGGAAACGGACCGGTACTTCTCCCGAGTGGCGGAAGAGGTGAAAAAACGTTCTCCGGGAGCCTGCTTTGTCAATCCCGAGGCGTGGAAGTGGTATGATATCGGAATCGATATTTCCGCGGAAGAATAAAGGAAAACGAAATTCATCAGCCAGGGGGCAGCTGTTTTCTGCAGAGAAAACAGCTGCTTTTTGCGAACGGAATCAATATAAGTCTTTACATTGTATGCTGATAATGCTATAATCACATTATCAGCATACAATGTAAAAAGAAGGAGGATTCCCTATGGCAACCATACGCTTTGATTTAAGTGATGAGTACAAGAAAAAGCTGGAGCAGGCGGCTGAAGCGGCGCGCATGACCGTTCAGGATTATATCCGATATCGGCTGTTTGAGGTGAAGACCATTTTTACGGTGGATGAAGCAGTCAGACGGATCCGGAGCGGAGATTATGACGATGCGTCAAAATATCCCGATGGATTTACCCTTCCGGACGTATACGGAGAGTCCTGGACCATGGAGCGGGGACCTGCCGGTGTGTTCGGCAGGAACTTTTTCAATTATGTAATGAACAATCCGGACCTTGGTATCCGATTCAAAGATATGGGCAGAAACGGAAGACGGGCTCATTACACATACCGTAAGAACGAGAGATAGAAAAAAATTCTGGCGCCTTACCGACCGGAATCCAACCGGAACCCCCTCTGCTTTGAGACGGGTTTCTTCTATATAAATGGCGGTCGGAAGGCCCAAGGAGAAAAATCCTGTAAAACTCAAAGAAAAATGAAAAAAAGTGCTTGCAAATCAAAAAAAAGTGTGCTACACTCATAGGGCTGTGGCATGATAGCGATGAAACGTGAGGTTGCCGTCTGAAAATGACGGGTTTTCCGTGGAGCGAATGTCAAGTTAGGAAACTGGCGACAAGTCACTGTACAAATTAAGATTTCTAAGTTCTGCAACAAGATAGCAGGCCATATGTGTGGAG
>CALWEP010000114.1 GCA_944377325.1 uncultured Lachnospiraceae bacterium | reverse complement strand
GCCCAGAACCATGGGACATAAGGAGGGCTGCGTTACCGTGGAAAAAACGGTGGAAATCGCAGCCCGCATGGGAATCCGCTATCTGACCGTGTACGGCTTTTCCACGGAAAACTGGAAACGGTCTGTGGAAGAAGTGGGCGCCCTGATGCAGCTGTTCCGCTTCTATATGGTAAGGCTTCTGAAGATCGCCAAGGCCAATAACGTGCGGGTGAAAATGATCGGCGAGAGAAGCCGCTTTGATAAGGATATCGTAGAGGGGATCAATCGCCTGGAGCGGGAGACTGAGAACAATACGGGCCTGACCTTTGTGATTGCCGTAAATTACGGCGGGCGGGATGAGATTGTCCGGGCAGCCGGCAGACTGGCGGCAGATGTAAAGGCAGGAGTTCTGAAGGAAGAAGAAATCACGGAAAAGGTGTTTGCCTCTTACCTGGATACGGCAGGAATTCCCGATCCGGATCTGCTGATCCGCACCAGCGGAGAGCTTCGCCTTTCCAATTATCTCCTCTGGCAGCTGGCCTACACGGAGATCTACGTGACGGACTGTCTGTGGCCGGATTTCAGCAAAGAGGAATTGGAAAAAGCCATTGCGGCGTACAATAAAAGAGAACGGCGGTTCGGCGGCGTGAAGACCACTTAGGCTGAGGGGAGGGATTTTATGTTTACCACGAGGCTTATAAGCGGAATCGTGCTGGTAATTCTGGCTCTGGTGGTGGTGATCTCCGGCGGTACGCTGCTGTTTGCGGTTACCTGCCTGATTTCTCTCATCGGTCTGTTTGAATTTTACCGGGCGCTGGGAATCGAAAAAAATGCGGTGGGGATTGCCGGCTATGTGACGGCTACCGCCTATTTCGGGCTTTTATGGTTTGAAGGACGCCAGTATCTGGAACTGGTGGTGATCCTGGCAGTGATGAGCTGCATGACCATTTATGTCGTTACTTTTCCGGCTTACAAAACGGAGCAGGTGACAGGAGCCGTTTTCGGCGTATTTTACGTACCGGTAATGCTTTCCTATCTCTATCAGACCAGAGTGATGCCGGACGGGAAATTTTTGGTATGGCTGATCTTTTTGAGCTCCTGGGGCTGCGACACCTGCGCTTACTGCGTGGGCATGCTTTTCGGAAAGCATAAAATGGCCCCTGTGCTGAGTCCGAAAAAATCCATAGAAGGCGCCGTAGGCGGTGTGGCGGGAGCGGCTCTTCTGGGGCTGATATACGGAGCCGTATTCGGCGAAGAAATGATGAAGGTGGACAGTCCCATGGCCGTATGCGCAGCGGCCTGCGCCATCGCCGCAGTGATTTCCCAGATCGGAGATCTGGCGGCCTCCGCCGTAAAAAGAAACCACAACGTAAAGGATTACGGTCATCTGATTCCCGGACACGGAGGAATCCTGGACCGTTTTGACAGTATGATCTTTACCGCCCCCGCGATTTTCTTTGCGGTGAATTTCCTGGCGGTGCGGATTCTGTAATAATAGGAGAAGCATATGAAACACATCTCAATTCTCGGTTCCACCGGTTCCATCGGCACTCAGACTTTGGAGGTGGCGGAGCGAAATAAGGATATCCGGGTGGCGGCTCTGGCAGCCGGAAGCAATATCGAGCTTCTGGAGAAGCAGATCCGTCAGTTCCGGCCGGAGCTGGCGGCCGTCTGGTCGGAGGAAAAAGCAAAAGAACTGAAGCTTCGCGTGGCGGACCTGGATGTGAAGGTCCTCTCCGGCATGGAAGGATTGATTGAGGCTGCAGCCGTTCCATCCGCCGATCTGACCGTTACGGCGGTAGTGGGCATGATCGGCATCCGTCCTACCATTGCGGCTATGGAAGCAGGAAAAGATATTGCCCTGGCCAATAAGGAGACGCTTGTGACGGCGGGCCACATTATCATCCCCCTGGCGAAGGAAAAGGGTGTCCGCCTTCTTCCGGTGGACAGTGAGCACAGCGCCATTTTCCAATGTCTTAACGGAGAGCGGGGCAACCGGATCTCCAAAATTCTCCTCACTGCGTCCGGCGGGCCGTTCCGGGGACGCACCAGGGAGCAGCTGAAGGAGGTGCAGGTGGAGGACGCGCTGAAGCACCCCAACTGGACCATGGGACAGAAGATTACCATCGATTCCTCCACCATGGTGAACAAAGGGCTGGAGGTTATGGAAGCGAAGTGGCTGTTCGGAGTGGAGATGGATCAGGTACAGGTTGTAATCCAGCCTCAGAGCGTGATCCATTCCATGGTGGAGTTTGAGGACGGAGCGGTGATGGCACAGCTGGGGACGCCTGATATGCGCCTTCCCATCCAGTATGCTCTGTTTTATCCGGAGAGAAGAGACCTTCCCGGAGAGAGGCTGGACTTCTGGAAGCTCAGTGAAATCCGCTTTGAAAGGCCGGATACGGAAAACTTCCCCGGTCTTGCCCTGGCTTACCGGGCGGGAAAGACCGGAGGGTCTCTGCCCACCGTGTTCAATGCGGCCAATGAGCTGGCCGTCCGCATGTTTTTAAACAGAAAAATCGGGTATCTTACCATTACGGATATGATCCGGGCGGCTATGGACAGCCACCGGGTTGTTCCCGATCCTTCCGTGGAGCAGATCCTGGAGGCGGAGCGGGAAACTTATGAATTTATAGAAAGCAGGTGGTAAATTGCTGAATATTCTTGCGGCAATCCTTGTGTTCGGACTGATTGTGCTGGTGCATGAATTCGGACATTTTCTGCTGGCAAAGGCAAACGGCATCAGCGTGGTGGAATTTTCCATCGGCATGGGGCCGCGCATTCTCAGCCGGCAGTGGGGGGAGACGCGCTACTCTTGGAAGCTGCTTCCCTTCGGCGGCTCCTGCATGATGCTGGGAGAAGACGGGGCGGACAGCGATCCCAGAGCCTTCAACAACAAATCCGTCTGGGCCAGGATCCAGGTGGTGTTTGCCGGTCCGGCCTTCAACTTCATTTTGGCCTTTCTTTTCGCGGTGATCATTGTAATGAACATAGGGTATCAGAAATTCTGGATCAGCGAGGTTACGGAAGGCTCTCCGGCAGCGGAAGCAGGGTTGCAGCCGGGAGATGTGATTACCAAGGTCAACAACAGAACGATTACTGCCTATGAGGACGTGCAGGTCTATATGCTGGCCAATCCGGGGGAAACCCTGCTGGTGCGGTATGAGCGTCCTTCGGCAGACGGCTCTTCCGCCGAAAAGAAGGAGGCGGTGATCGTCCCCGAGTATTCGGAGGAGGAAGGGCGTTACCTGATGGGAGTGATTTTTTCAGGACAGTATGTAAAGCCGGAAACACTGGGAGAGGTGGTATATTACAGCGCCTATCAGATCCGCTACTGCATTACCTCCACTTTTGACAGCCTGAAAATGCTGTTTACCAGACAGATCCAGGCAGATGAGGCGGTGGCAGGCCCGGTGAGAATTGTGGCCATGATCGGAGAAAACGTGGAAGAAAGCCGGGAGATCGGCACTTCCGTCATGCTTTTGACGCTTTGCTACTGGAGTCTGATTCTGAGCGCCAGCCTGGGGATTATGAATCTTCTTCCCCTTCCCGCACTGGACGGAGGCAGACTGGTATTTCTCCTTGTGGAGGTTGTCCGGGGGAAGGGAATCGATCAGGAAAAAGAAGGAATGATCCATATGGCAGGCCTTCTGCTGCTGATGGCTCTGATGGTTTTCGTACTGTTTAACGATATCAGAAGCTTTTTCTGACGGACCGCCTCAGGCCGTCCGCCATCACAGAGGAAACGGAGGAGAATATGAGAGAGAGCACAAAAACCGTCCAGATCGGAAATGTGACAATCGGCGGAGGCCATCCGGTGGCCATCCAGTCCATGTGCAATACAAAAACGGAAAATGTCAGCGCCACGGCGGAGCAGATCCTGCAGCTGGAGAGAGCCGGCTGCGAAATCATCCGGGTGGCCGTTCCCACCATGGAAGCGGCCGAAGCGCTGACCGAGATCAAAAAAAAGATTCATATTCCGCTGGTGGCCGATATTCACTTTGACTATCGTCTGGCCATAGCTGCCATGGAGCACGGCGCTGACAAGATCCGGATCAATCCCGGCAATATCGGAAGCTCCGAGCGGGTAAGAGCCGTGGTACGGAAGGCAAAGGAACAGAATATTCCCATACGGGTGGGAGTCAACAGCGGTTCCCTGGAAAAGGAATTGCTGGCAAAATACGGAGGCGTGACGGCGGAAGGGCTGGTGGAAAGCGCCCTGCTCAATGCAGGAATGATCGAGGACATGGGCTATGACAATCTGGTGATCAGCATCAAAGCTTCCGACGTGATGATGTGTGTGAGGGCGCACGAGCTGATTGCCGGGCAGACTTCCCATCCCCTCCATGTGGGAATCACGGAATCGGGAACCGTCTCTTCCGGAAATATTAAATCTGCCGTAGGTCTGGGAATTATCCTTCATGAAGGAATCGGCGATACCATCCGCGTCTCGCTCACCGGAGACCCGGTGGAGGAGATCCGGTCGGCCAAACTGATTCTGAGAACTTTAGGCCTGAAAAAGGGAGGCATTGAGGTGGTTTCCTGCCCCACCTGCGGCCGCACCAGGATCGATCTGATCGGCCTGGCCAATCAGGTAGAGCAGATGACGGCGGAATTTGACGATCTGGAAGGGATCAAGGTGGCCGTCATGGGCTGTGTGGTCAACGGACCGGGAGAAGCGAGAGAAGCAGATATCGGCATTGCCGGAGGAATCGGCGAAGGTCTCCTGATCAAAAAGGGAGAAGTGATCCGCAAGGTTCCCGAAGGGGAGCTGCTGAGCGTTCTGCGTAAGGAGCTGGAGGAAATGCGCGCAGAGAGAAGGAAGTAGAATGGCGAAATCATTTCTGGACGTTTTTCCGGATTTACATATCACGGAAGACTTAAAAGAGCTTCTGAGCCTGGTGGAGGTGGAGCGGGTTGCCTCCAACCGGGACCGGAGCTCTGTTCGTATTTATATTGTCAGTCCGCGGCTGATTCATAAGAAGAATATCTATGATCTGGAGAAGGGAATTCGGGACCAGCTGTTCCCGGGTAAGCAGCTGACGGTGAAGATCATGGAAAAATACCGTCTTTCCCGCCAGTATACTCCGGAGAAGCTTCTGGACGTATACAGGGACAGCCTGCTTCTGGAACTGAAAAACTACAGCATTATCGAATACACCATTCTGCGGAAGGCGGAATGTGTCTTTCCTCAGCCGGACCTTCTTCAAATGACCGTGGAGGATACCATGGTAAACCGGGAGAAAGCGAAAGAGCTGAAGCGGGTGCTGGAAAAAATCTTTTACGACCGGTGCGGGCTGCCTATGGAAGTCTGCTTCCGGTATGTTGAGCCCCGGGAAAACCGGCTGATGAAGCAGAAGGAACTTCAGCTTTCCAAGGAAGTGATGGAGATCACCATGCGGTCTGCAGTGGGAAACGCCATGGCGGCCCGCTCTTTCGGGGCTGCCGGCGGCGCTTCTCAGCCGCAGGGAGGAGAACACGGTTCGGATCAGCTGTGGGAGATGACCATGGCGATGGCTGCGGACAGCTACGTGCTGCCGGAGGAAAGTCAGCAGCCTCCCTGGGAAGAGGCAGCAGCAGGACCCGCGCCTGTCTCTGTGCCCGGAGAGAAAAAGGGAGAAACAGGAAACAAGGCGGCGGGGAGAAAAGCGGCGGGTTCAAAGAAGGGAAGCTACGGCGCTTTTGCAAAAGGCAGCAAGGACAGTTTCCGAAAACCCTACCGCCGGTCGGACAACCCGGACGTTCTCTACGGCAAGGATTTTGAAGGCGACTCCATAGAGATCGACAAGATCGACGGAGCCATCGGCGTGGTTATTCTCAGAGGAAAGGTCATCCATCAGGAGAGCCGGGAGCTGCGCAGCGGAAAAACCATGTTCACGTTCGATGTGACGGACTTTACGGATACCATGACCGTAAAGATTTTCGCGGAGGGAGAGGCTCTGGAGGATTTGAACGGGGCTGTGAAGACCGGCGCCTTTATTCGCGTGAAAGGCGTGGTCACCGTAGACAAATTTGACGGCGAGCTGACCCTCAGCTCTGTGGACGGAATTAAGAAAAGTGAAGATTTCACAGGGAAACGGATGGACAACAGTCTGGAAAAACGGGTGGAGCTTCACTGCCATACGAAAATGAGCGATATGGACGGCGTTTCCGAAGTTAAGGATATTATCAAGCGGGCAAAAAAATGGGGGATGGATGCCATCGCGGTGACGGACCACGGCTGCGTCCAGGCCTTCCCTGACGCAAACCATGCCCTGGACAAGGGCGATGATTTTAAAGTCATCTACGGAGTGGAAGGCTACCTGGTAGACGATTTGAAGCAGCTGGTGGAACGCCCCAAAGGCCAATCCCTGAAGGGAGAATTTGTAGTTTTCGACTTAGAGACTACGGGACTGAGTCCGGAGAAAAACAGGATTATTGAAATCGGAGCCGTAAAGGTGGCAGGCGGAGAAATCATGGACCGGTTCAGCACCTTTGTCAATCCGGAAGTGCCCATTCCCTTTGAAATCGAGAAGCTTACGGGCATCAATGACTCCATGGTCATCGCCGCTCCCAGGATAGAGGAGGCGCTGCCCGCTTTTCTGGAGTTCTGCGGGGATGCGGCCCTGGTGGGACACAATGCGGCCTTTGATGTGAGCTTTGTCGCCCACAGCGCGGCCAGACAGGGGATTTCCTTTGATCCCACCGTACTGGATACCGTGTCCATGGCCCAGCACCTCCTTCCCAATCTGAACCGGTATAAGCTGGATACGGTGGCAAAGGCTCTGGGGGTCTCCCTGGAGAATCACCACCGCGCCGTGGACGATGCGGAGGCCACGGCCGGGATCTTCACCGCGTTTGTGAAAATGCTGGAAGACCGGGGAGTGACGGATGTGGACGGCCTTAACTCCATGAGCCGTATGTCCGTGGATATGATTCGGAAAATGCCCACCTACCATGTGATCATTCTGGCTGACAGCGACGAAGGGCGGGTAAACCTTTACCGTCTCGTATCCTTCTCCCATCTGGAATACTTTTCCAGGCGCCCCAGAATCCCTAAGAGCCTGCTGCAGAAATACAGGAAGGGGCTGATCATCGGGTCTGCCTGCGAAGCGGGAGAGCTCTATCAGGCTCTGCTTCGGGGAGCTTCCGATGCGGCGCTTGCCAGACTGGTGGACTTTTATGACTATCTGGAGATTCAGCCGCTGGGAAACAACGGGTTCATGCTCCATGATGAGAAAAGCACCGTAAAAACCTGGGAGGATTTGAAGGACATAAACCGTCGGATCGTGGACCTGGGAGAAAAATTCGGAAAGCCGGTGTGCGCCACCTGCGACGTGCATTTCCTGGATCCGGAGGACGAGATCTACCGCCGGATCATTATGGCGGGCCAGGGCTTTAAGGACAGCGACGAGCAGGCTCCTCTCTATCTGCGGACTACGGAGGAAATGCTGAAGGAGTTTGAATACCTGGGTCCCAACAAGGCTTACGAGGTGGTGGTCACCAATACCAGACTGATCGCCTCCCGGTGTGAAAAGATTTCCCCGGTGCGTCCGGACAAATGTCCGCCGGTGATCCCCGATTCGGACAAGACGCTGAGAAAGATCTGCTATGACCGGGCCCACGAAATATACGGGGAAGAACTGCCGGAGATCGTAGTAGCCAGACTGGAGCGGGAACTGAATTCCATTATCAGCAACGGCTTTGCCGTTATGTATATCATTGCGCAGAAGCTGGTGTGGAAATCCAATGAGGACGGCTATCTGGTGGGGTCCAGAGGCTCGGTGGGTTCTTCCTTCGTGGCTACCATGGCGGGAATTACGGAGGTAAACCCCTTAAGTCCTCACTACATCTGCCCCAACTGTCATTATTATGATTTCGACTCGGAGGAAGTGAAAAAATTCGGCGGCATGGCCGGCTGCGACATGCCGGACCGCAGCTGTCCCGTCTGCGGAAAACCGCTGAAAAAGGAAGGCTTTGACATTCCCTTTGAAACCTTCCTCGGCTTTAAAGGAAACAAGGAGCCGGATATCGACCTGAACTTTTCAGGAGAATACCAGAGCAAGGCCCACGACTATACGGAGGTTATCTTCGGAAAGGGGCAGACCTTCCGCGCCGGAACCATCGGTACTCTGGCGGATAAGACGGCTTACGGGTATGTGAAGAACTATTTTGAGGAGCACGGCGTAAGGAAGAGAAACTGCGAGAACAACCGGAGCGTGCAGGGCTGTGTGGGAGTGAGGCGGACCACGGGACAGCATCCCGGCGGCATTATCGTGCTGCCTCTGGGAGAGGAGATCTACTCCTTTACTCCGGTGCAGCATCCCGCCAATGATATGACCACCTCCACCATCACCACCCATTTTGACTATCATTCCATCGACCATAACCTGCTGAAGCTGGACATTCTGGGACACGATGATCCCACCATGATCCGTATGCTCCAGGATCTTACGGGACTGGATCCGGTGAAAGACATCCCTCTGGACTCCCCTGAGGTGATGAGCCTGTTTCAGAATACAAAGGCTCTGGGAATCCGTCCGGAAGACATCGGGGGCTGCAGGCTGGGGGCTCTGGGAATCCCGGAGTTCGGCACGGATTTTGCCATGCAGATGCTGATTGATGCTCAGCCCAAGTATTTTTCCGACTTGGTGCGTATTTCCGGACTGTCTCACGGTACGGACGTATGGCTGGGCAACGCTCAGACCCTGATCCAGGAAGGCAAGGCCACCATTCAGACTGCCATCTGTACCCGTGACGATATTATGATCTATCTGATTCAAATGGGACTGGATCAGGAGCTGTCCTTTACCATCATGGAGAGCGTCCGAAAAGGAAAAGGCCTAAAGCCGGAGTGGGAGGAGGAAATGACCGCCCACGGCGTTCCCGACTGGTACATCGGCTCCTGCAAAAAAATCAAATATATGTTCCCGAAAGCCCATGCGGCAGCATACGTAATGATGGCCTGGCGGATTGCCTACTGCAAGGTGTTTTATCCTCTGGCCTATTACGCCGCATTCTTCTCCATCAGGGCCAGCGGCTTTTCCTATGAGCTGATGTGTCAGGGGCGGGACCGGCTGGAATACTACTTGGATGACTATAAGCGGCGCTCGGATTCCCTTTCTCAGAAGGAGCAGGCTACTCTGAGGGATATGAGGATCGTTCAGGAAATGTATGCGAGGGGATACGAATTTCTTCCCATTGACATCTACCGGGCAAAGGCCAGGCATTTCCAGGTAATCGACGGGAAGCTGATGCCCTCCTTATCCAGCATCGACGGGCTGGGCGAGAAGGCGGCAGACGCTATTGTGGATGCGGTGATCGACGGTCCCTTCCTGTCCAAGGAGGATTTTCGGAACCGCACAAAGGTGAGCAAGACCATCTGTGATCTGATGGCGGATTTGAACCTTCTGGGAGATCTGCCGGAGAGCAATCAGCTTTCCTTATTTGATCTGGTGGGCTGACCATTGTATTTGTATACGGAAGAGAATTGAGAAAAGAGGGATTGGATATGACAGCAGCCATTTATTTTTCACCTACGTTCACTTCAAAAAAGGGAGCGGAAGCCATCGCCGCCGCTCTGGCTCCGGACGGCAAAGCCCTTTCCGCGGATGTGACCCGATATGACGCCGTTCCGGAGATAACGGAATTCGGCCCGGAAGACATGGTGGTTTTCGGCGCTCCGGTATACGGCGGCAGACTGTATCGGGGAGCCAAGGAGCGCTTTTGCCGTTTCCGCGGCCGGAACACGCCCTGTGTGATTACCGTGACCTACGGGAACCGCCACTATGACGATGCTCTTCTGGAGCTGTTTGACCTGGTGCGGGAACTGGGCTTTATTCCGGTGGGGGCGGCCGCTCTGGTAGGACAGCATACCTACGGCGAAATCCAGGTGGGCCGTCCGGATGCGTCCGATCTGAAGGAGGATAACGCCTTTGCCCTGCAGGTAAAAGAGGCTCTTGAAGCAGGCCGTTTTCTGGAATCCGTTCCGGGAAACCGTCCCTACGTAAAAGGCGAAGAGGGGGGAAAGGGCGGCAGCTTCCGTCCCCTCACCGATCAGACCTGCAGCCGCTGCGGACTCTGCGTCAGGGAATGCCCGGAAGGAGCCATCGCTGCGGACTGCCGGACCATTGATCCGGAAAAGTGTATTTCCTGCTTCCGCTGCATCCGCATCTGCCCCCGGAAGGCAAAGAACATGAACGTTCCCGCCTATCTGGAATTTGCGGAGAGCTTTTCCGCAAAGCTGTCGAACCCGAGAAAAAACGAATATTTCCTGTAAAGAATTCCCGTCCGGAACGGAATCCTGTCATTTTTTTTCGACCGGTTCCCGTCATGGACGGGAATTTTTTTTCATAGACATAGTATTAGCTTACGGGCAAATATTAAGGTCAAGAAAGAGGAGAGATACTATGTCGGAAAAAATGATGGAAAACAACAGGGTCAGCGTGATCGGAGAGATCGTATCCGGATTTACCTTCAGCCATGAAGTGTTCGGAGAGGGATTTTACATGGTTGACATTGCGGTGAATCGTCTGAGCGAGCAGGTGGATGTGATTCCGCTGATGATTTCCGAGCGTCTGCTGGACATAAACAGCGACTATAAGGGCTGCACCGTAGAGGCTGTCGGCCAGTTCCGTTCCTATAACCGCCATGAAGGGACGAAGAACCGTCTGGTTCTGTCCGTGTTTGTGCGGGAAATTCACTTTCTGGAGGAATTTACGGACTATACCAAAACGAATCAGATCTTTCTGGACGGTTATATCTGCAAAGAGCCGGTCTACAGAAAAACTCCCCTGGGCCGTGAGATCGCCGATCTTCTGCTGGCAGTGAACCGCCCCTATGGGAAGTCCGATTACATACCCTGTATTTCGTGGGGAAGAAACGCCAGATATGCGTCCGGCTTTCAGGTGGGCGTCCGGGTCCGGATCTGGGGCCGGGTTCAGAGCCGGGAATACACGAAAAAGCTCAGCGATACGGAGTGTGAGAAGAGAGTGGCCTACGAGGTGTCGGTGAGCAAGCTGGAGTGCGTGGATTCCTCCTCTATTGCAATATGCTAGAAAATATGGTACGATAAGCGAAGCTTAAACACGCTTATGAGGTGAAAATATGGATAAAGGAAGAGTTCAGGTAATCTACGGCAGCGGCAGAGGAAAAACGGGGGCAGCTCTGGGACGTGCCATACAGGTGCTCAATCAGGGGAAGACCGTGATCGTAATCCAGTTCATGAAGGGAAGCACGGCCAGGACGGAATCAGATATCTTAAAGCGGCTGGAGCCGGAACTGAAGGTATTTCGCTTTGAAAAGCAGGCTATGGGCTTTAAGGATCTTTCTCCGGATGAAAAGCAGGAGGAAATGATGAACATCCAAAACGGTCTGAATTTCGCCAGGAAGGTTATCGGAACGGGAGAATGCGATCTGCTGATTCTGGATGAGATCCTGGATCTGATGGAGTACGGGATCCTGGAGGAGGAGAAGCTGAAGGCCATGATCGGCGAGAAGGAGGAGGCCATGGAACTGATTCTTACCGGCCGCAGATGTCCCGACGGACTGAAGGCTTCGGTGGACTGCATCTCCCATATGGAAAACGAATGCATCACCGGAGATGCCGGTTGACATTTCACTGCAATGGTGATACGATAAGGCAAAGAGAAAAGGTAGAGGTTGCGCAACCTAAAAGTACCCGCCGGATGCCGCAGGGGC
>CALWEP010000113.1 GCA_944377325.1 uncultured Lachnospiraceae bacterium | reverse complement strand
TTCCGCAACTGCCAGCTGATGCTTCAGCTCTTTCGTTCCCCGCTCCGGGTCCCCCGACAGGATCAGGGAAACGGGATGTCCCATCTCCTTCAGCATTCTGGCGGCGGCCACCGCATCGGCCCCATTGTTTCCCAAACCAGCTGCAGCAATGATCCGTCCCCCGCTTCCCGCAGCCTTATGCGCCTGCTCGGCCACCGCCATCGCCGCCCGTTCCATGAGCACAAGGGAGGGGATCCCTATTTCTTCCATTGTGTAACGGTCGATTTCCTTCATCTGTTTTCCGTTTACCAGATACCTCATGGTCTGCTCTCTCCTTCCCCCACGGCAAATGCCATGGCATACTCAGCCGTATTGGTAATGGACACATGGATCGCCGTGATTCCCAGCTGATCCGCTTTTTCCGCCGCCTTTCCGTGAAGAACCACGTAGGGCTTTCCCAGCCCGTCCCTGAGCACCTCAATTTCTCCCGGCCAGAAGCTACGGAAGCCGGTGCCGAATACCTTGGATACCGCTTCCTTTACAGCAAAACTGCCGGCCAGCCGGGTCTCGCTGCCCCCGGCCTGCCGGCATTCCTCATCTGTATACACGCGGTTCAGGAAGGACTGCTTTTCACAGGCCTTTTTGATTCTGCCGATTTCCACCATATCCGTCCCAACCCCTATGATCATAGCACGTCCTTTTCTCCGCCCTGACCGTCCTGCATGCTGCACACCCGATAGCAGAGGCGCATCAGGCTTTCCGACAGATGTACGTTCTCCACCACCACGTCGTCCGGCACATTCAGATCCACATGGGCGAAATTCCAGATTCCCTTGACGCCTGCCCGGATCACCCGGTCGGCAATTTCGGGAGCCTTTGTCTTCGGAATGGTAAGAGCGGCCATCTGCACCTCGTTTTCTATAATAAACTGCTCCAAATCTTCTACGCCGCGTATCTCGATCCCACGGACCACCAGTCCGATGAGCCGGGGATTGATATCAAACATACCCTTGATTACAAAGCCTCTTTTTTCAAAATTAGCATAATTTGCAATGGCCTGTCCCAGGTTTCCTGCTCCGATAATGATCAGATTATGCTGGCGGTCAATTCCAAGAATCTTGGCGATTTCCGTGTACAAATATTTTACGTTATATCCATAGCCCTGCTGGCCGAATCCTCCGAAATTATTCAAATCCTGGCGGATCTGAGACGCAGTCACATGCATGCGCTGACTCAGTTCATTGGAAGAGATCCTCTCCACACCGTCTTCCATCAGCTCTCCCAAATATCGATAATACCTCGGCAGTCTGGAGATGACCGCTTTGGATATCTGCTTTTCCACTGTTCCATCGCTCCTCTGTCTGATATTTTTAAGTCAACATTGTTAAATTTTATTATACCCTTCTGATAAAATAATGTCAAACAATTTGTGTCCCAGTCGCCAAAACGGAAAACCTGTGCTATACTATATCAGTGACTTTGGAGATCTTCCGGAAAAGAATGGCTCAGCCCTGCCGGAAGGCCCATTACGAGGAGGAAAACCATGATTTTATCGTGCAGCCATTTAAGCAAGAGCTTCGGAAGCAAGACGGTAATTGCCGATGCTTCTTTTCATATAGAGGATCACGAAAAAGCCGCAATTGTAGGCATCAACGGAGCCGGAAAATCCACTCTGCTGAAAATGATCACCGGGGAACTGGCTTCCGATTCCGGAGAAGCGGTGCTTGCCAAAGGGAAAACTCTGGGCTATCTGGCCCAGCATCAGGATCTTACCAGCAGCCGGACTATTTTCGAGGAGCTGAAAAAAGTGAAGCAGCCTCTGATCGATATGGAGGTGAAGCTCCGCAGCCTGGAAAAAGAAATGAAGGCGGTCTCCGGAGATGCCTTGGAGGATCTGCTCTCCCAGTACAGCCGCCTGAACCATGAATTTGAAATGGAAAACGGCTACGCCTGGAAAAGCGAAATCACCGGCGTTTTAAAAGGGCTGGGATTTGAGGAGACCGAATTTGAAAAGCCCGTCTCCACCCTCTCCGGCGGCCAGAAAACAAGAGTCTTTTTAGGAAAGCTTCTGCTGGCCAAGCCGGATGTGATCATGCTGGATGAGCCTACCAACCATCTGGATATGGAGTCCATCGCCTGGCTGGAAACCTATCTGCTCAACTATCCCGGAGCGGTGATTATCGTGGCTCATGATCGGTATTTTCTGGATCGGGTGGTGACAAAAATTATTGAGCTGGACGGAGGACAAGCCTCCGTATTTCAAGGAAACTATACGGCCTACAGCGAAAAGCGGGCCATGCTTCGGGAGGCGAAAATGAAAGCCTGGCTGAATCAGCAGCAGGAAATCCGCCATCAGGAAGAAGTGATCGCCAAACTGAAGTCTTTCAATCGTGAAAAATCCATCAAGAGAGCGGAAAGCCGGGAAAAAATGCTGGAAAAAATCGACCGCCTTGAAAAGCCGGCAGAAATCAACGATGAGATGACCATCCGCCTGGAACCGAATATCATCAGCGGCACCGACGTGCTTACCGTCCGCGGACTGTCCAAGGCTTTCGGTTCCCAGCAGCTGTTCCGGAATGTGGATTTTGACATCAAGCGCGGAGAACGGGTAGCGATCATCGGAAACAACGGTACGGGAAAAACAACCATCCTGAAGATTCTGAATCAGCTGACAGAGCCGGACGAGGGGGAGATCCGGCTGGGATCCAAGGTGCATATCGGCTATTACGATCAGGAACATCAGGTTCTCCATATGGAAAAAACTCTGTTCGACGAGCTGCAGGACGCCTACCCTTCCATGGATAACACCCAGGCGCGGAACATTTTGGCAGCCTTTCTCTTCACCGGAGACGATGTGTTCAAGCGGATCCGCGATTTAAGCGGCGGAGAAAGGGGCCGGGTGTCTCTGGCCAAGCTCATGCTTTCGGAAGCCAACTTCCTGATTCTGGACGAGCCTACCAACCATCTTGACATCACCTCGAAGGAGATTCTGGAGGACGCCTTGATCCATTACACAGGAACGGTACTGTACGTCTCCCATGACCGGTACTTTATCAATAAAACAGCCACCAGAATCCTGGACCTGAAAAATCAGACCCTGATCAACTATATCGGCAATTACGATTACTATCTGGAAAAAAAGGAAGTGATGGAGAGCCTTTACGCCGCTCCGGAATCCGAAGAGCCGGAGGAGGCGCCGTCGGAGATCAAGCTGGACTGGAAGGCTCAGAAGGAGGAGCAGGCAAGAAAGAGAAAGCGGCAGAACGATCTGAAGAAAACCGAAGAGGAAATCTCCTCTTTGGAAGCCAGGGACGGCGAGCTGGACGAGCTGCTTACCCGGGAAGAAGTCTATGTGGACCATCAGAAGGTTCGGGAAATCAACGAAGAGAAAGACCAGATCGCCGGCCGGCTTGCGGTACTCTATGAGGAATGGGAGGCTTTGGCTGATGAAGAATAAAAAAGAAAAGCAAAAACGGGATTCCTCATACTCTGCCGGTCAGCGGGCCCTGGCCATGGCAGGGGCGGCGGTTCTGGCCGGGCTGTATCTCCTTACTCTGGTTCTTGCGTTTTCAGGAAGCAGCCGCACCATGAGCGCTCTCATGGCGGCGCTGTTTGCCAGCATTGTGCTGCCGGCGCTGATCTACGTATACCAGATGATTTGGAGAGGACTGCACAGGGATCGGGACGAGGAAGATCCCGGCTGAAGGAGAAAAAACGACATAAACAACCCCCGTTTTCGGGACAGATGTGACGCTGTCCTGAAAACGGGGGTTGTTTTTCTCCTGCCGTTTCGGGATTATCTGTAGATAATCTCCTCCCGCTCCGGTCCGTTGGATACCATGGTGATGGGAGTTTCAATTTCCTTTTCAATGAATTCGATGTAATTTCTGCAGTTTTCCGGAAGATCCTCGTATTTTCTGATGCCGCGGATATCGCACTTCCAGCCGGGAAGCTTTACCAGCACCGGCTTTGCCTTTTCCAGCTTTCCTGTGGTGGGGAAATCCTTGGTTACCTGGCCGTCGATCTCATATCCCACGCACACCGGGATTTCATCCAGATATCCCAGCACATCCAGAACTGTGAGAGCCGCTTCCGTAGCGCCCTGAATGCGGCAGCCGTATCTGGTTGCCACTGCGTCAAACCAGCCCATTCTTCTGGGGCGTCCGGTGGTGGCGCCGAATTCTCCGTGGTCTCCTCCCCTCTTTCTCAGCTCATCCGCCTCTTCTCCGAAGATTTCGCTTACGAAAGCGCCGGCTCCCACTGCGCTGGAATAGGCCTTTACCACCGTTGTGATCCGGCGGATCTCATAGGGAGGGATTCCCGCTCCGATGGCTCCGTAGGCAGCCAGGGTGGAGGAAGACGTTACCATAGGATAGATGCCGTGGTCCGGATCCTTCAGAGAGCCAAGCTGTCCTTCCAGCAGAATGTTTTTTCCTGCCTTGATGGCGTCATACAGGTATTTGGAAGTGTCGCATACATAGGGAGCTACCATATCTCTGTACTCCAGCATGGTCCGGAACAGCTCTTCCGGATCGAGAAGGGGCTTGTGATACAGATGCTCCAGCATCACGTTTTTCATTTCGCAGATGCGGTTTACCTTTTCTCTCAGAGAATCCTCCTCGAACAGCTCGCTTACCTGGAAGCCGATCTTCGCATATTTATCGGAATAGAACGGTGCGATGCCTGATTTTGTGGAGCCGAAGGATTTGCCCCCCAGTCTCTCCTCCTCATAGGCGTCAAACAGGATATGATAGGGCATGAGGATCTGAGCTCGGTCAGAAACCAGAATCTTCGGCATGGGAACGCCCTGGTCCACCAGAGACTGAATCTCCTTCACCAGATAGGGAATATTCAAAGCCACACCGTTTCCGATGATGCTGGTGGTGTGCTGATAAAACACGCCGGACGGAAGCAGGTGAAGGGCAAAACGGCCGTAATTATTGATAATCGTGTGACCGGCATTGCTTCCTCCCTGGAAGCGGATGATGATGTCGGATTCCTTGGCAAGCATATCGGTGATCTTGCCTTTTCCCTCATCTCCCCAGTTTGCTCCAACTATTGCTCGTACCATTGATTTTTTCCTCCTTTGAGTGAATTCCGGACTTTTCCGGAACCAACATTACCCTACTACTTTACTACAAACACAGGCATAAGTAAAGTCAATCCTGTTTATATAAGGCATAATCTGAGCTTATGTCACATACCTGTTTCCATCATTTCCAGCATACGCCTTCCGGGAATGGAGATCAGATCCCGCTTTCCCGTAACCAGACAGAACTGCCGCCAAGGCATTTCCTCATCAAATTCCAGCCGAAAAACTTCCCCTCGTTCCAGAGCCCCCAGAGCAAACTCCTCTTCCACGCACCCGATTCCCAGATTGCGGATGGCAAACTGCACCACCATATCGCTGATTGCCAGATCAAATTCCGGCTTGGGAAAAATTCCCCTCTCCCCCAAAAAGGCATCCATAAACTTTCTGGTACTGGTTTTTTCTTCCAGAAAGATGCAGGGATTTTCCAGCAGACAGTCATAGCGGAGCGTTTTCCCCTTCAGATGGGAAAATCGGCTGCCGGCAATAAAAATATTCCTCACCTGCTTAACCGCCTGTGCCTGAAAACCGGGAGACAGCTCAAACGGGGTGCTTACCACGGCAAAGTCAATATCTCCCTGTTCCAGGAGCTCGATGGTCTCCGGAGTGGGGCCGTTGGAGACGTTGACGTGAATGCCGGGAAACTCCTCATGGAACTGTTCCAGATAAGGAAGGAGGTAGAACCGCAGGGTCATGTCGCTGGCGCCGATGCGCACACTGCCTTGCTCCAGGTTCTTCAGCCGTTCCACCGCCTCCTCTCCCTTGAGAAAGCTGTCCATCCCCCGCTCCACATAATAGGCCAGGGTTTTCCCCTCCTCCGTCAGACGAACCCCTTTGGGTGAGCGGATAAACAGCCGTACGCCCAAGCTTCCCTCCAGCTGCTTGATGGACTGACTGACTGCCGGCTGGGAGATGCACAGTTTTTCTGCGGCTGCCGTAATGCTGCAGAGCTTTGCCGTGTGGTAAAACACTTTATAGTATTCTAAGCTGCCGATCATTTTATCCCTCTTCCTTTTCCGGAAGCCCCAGAGCGATAAGCGCTCCCACAGTGATGAGCAGTCCCGCCAGAGACAGGGCTGTGGGCATCTCCCGGAAGAACACAATGCCGAATACCATGGCTGCCACCGGCTCGCAGGCTGCCAGAATGGAAGCCTTGCCCGCGTCAATGTAGTTGAGGCTCATGGTGTAGAATACGTAGGGGAGCACCGAGGTAAACAGAGAATGAATCAGCATGAACACTCCCATTCCGGCTCCTCCGTCCTTCAGGATTCCGCCCAGGCAGGACCAGTCCGTAAACGGAAGCAGCACAACGGCCGCAATGGCAACACAGTATAGAATAATGGTAAATACGTGATAGCCCCGCTCCATGGCCACCTTGGAAAAAATGCTGTACAGCGCGTAGCAGAATGCTCCCAGGATTCCCAGCAGGATTCCCGGAACGGTCCACTGCATGCCGGAAGAGCTTTCCATGATTCCGCTGGCCAGAGCGCAGCCCGTAAGGGCCACAGCCATACAGATTACCTTCCTCCCCGTTACCTTCTCCCGAAACAGGAACGCAGCAAGAATCAGCACAAAAACAGGAGACAGGCTCAGAAGCACGGCAGCCAGAGACAGGGTCAGCTGACTGATGGCCGCATTGTAGAAAAAGCTCAGTCCCAGCATTCCCACCGTACCGCCGCCCAGAAAGATCCAGAGGTCCTTTTTGCGCACACGCAGAAGGGACGGTCGGGACAGAGCCAGCCACAGAAGCATGACCGCTGCGGCCACAAGCATCCTTGAAGAAAGAAGGGTGTATTCATCCATTCCCAGCGCCGTCAGTTCACGTACAAATACTCCCGCGCTTCCCCAGAGGATTCCGGAAAAGACCGGGAGCAGGATCATCAGTTTTTTCATATCATTTTCCCTCCGCTGTAAATATTCTCTTCCTATCTTGTCATAAATTTTGTTTTTTTGCAATGAAAAGCAAAAATAACGCCGGAAGTCATCCGAACGATGCTCCTCCGGCGTTTTCTCAGACAGATTATACGCTGATCTCCGCTTTTAAGCCCAGATCATTTTTATTGGCTTCCAGGATGGGATCGATCACTTCCGAAAGGAATTCCTCCACCTGTCTGGGAGCTCTTCCCACATAGCGGGACGGCTCCATGGTTTTTTTCAGCTCCTCCAGAGTAAGACCGAACGCCGGATCCGCCGCAATCAGCTCCAGCAGATTATTGTCCAGACCCTTTTCCTTCACATTTTTTCCTGCCTCCATGGAAAGGGTACGGATTCTCTCGTGGAGCTCCTGACGGTCTCCGCCTGCCTTTACCGCATCCATCATAATGTTTTCCGTAGCCATGAAGGGAAGCTCAGCCATCATATGCTTTTCGATCACCTTGGGATAAACCACCAGTCCGTCCACCACATTTAAGTACAGATCCAGAATGCCGTCCACAGCAAGGAAGCCTTCCGGCACGCTCAGCCTCTTGTTTGCCGAATCGTCCAGCGTCCGCTCAAACCACTGAGTGGACGCGACCAGCATGGGATTGATCACGTCTGCCATCACGTAGTTGGACAGGGAGGCAATTCTCTCGCTCCTCATGGGGTTGCGCTTATAAGCCATGGCTGAAGAGCCGATCTGCGTTTTCTCGAAAGGCTCTTCCACCTCTTTCAGGTGCTGAAGGAGACGGATGTCATTGGAAAATTTGTGGGCGCTCTGGGCGATTCCAGCCAGCACGTTGATCACCCTGGTATCCACCTTTCGGGAATAGGTCTGGCCGGAAACGGGATAGCACTGAGAAAAGCCCATCTTCTCCGCAATCATAGCGTCCGCCCGGCGGCACTTTTCGTGGTCTCCGTCAAAAAGCTCCAGGAAGCTGGCCTGCGTGCCGGTGGTTCCCTTGGACCCCAGCAGCTTCAGAGAGTACAGCACATGATCCAGATCCTCCAGATCCAGGCAGAGCTCCTGCAGCCAGAGAGTGGCTCTCTTTCCCACTGTGGTGGGCTGAGCCGGCTGAAAATGGGTAAAGGCCAGGGTGGGCTGATCCTTGTAGGCGCGGGCAAATTTTGCCAGCTCTGCCATGACGTTCAGGAGCTTTTTCCGAACCAGCAGAAGCGCTTCTCTCATAATAATAATATCCGTGTTGTCTCCCACGTAGCAGGAAGTGGCTCCCAGATGAATAATGCCCTTTGCCTTAGGACACTGCTGTCCGTAAGCATATACATGGCTCATCACGTCATGGCGGACAAGCTTTTCCCTCTCCTTTGCCACTTCATAGTTGATGGTGTCAGCGTTGGCTTTCAGCTCGTCGATCTGCTCCTGGGTAATGGGAAGCCCCAGCTCCTTTTCCGTCTCTGCCAGGGCGATCCAAAGCCGGCGCCAGGTTTTGAACTTCATATCCGGTGAAAAAATGTACTGCATCTCCCTGCTGGCATACCGCTCCGAAAGCGGGCTCACATATCTGTCGCTCATAATATCCTCCGCATATTCTCACATACCCCCGCCTTCGGGCATGGGCATGCGCTGTTTCCGCCGGAAGCTCCGGCATAGTTTTCCTGTCTATCTTATCCTATGAAAGGGGGAATGTCAATTCGCGGGCCGAAGAAGAATCTCCCGCGGCCCGCTTTTTTTATGTATCTTACGCTTTGATCAGCTCCAGAACCAGCAGCGCCGTCTTGTTCAGCTGATCTACGGCAATGTTTTCCTGGCCGGTATGAGCCTTGCACATTCCGATGCCGATGCCTACGGACTGGATTCCGTGCTCGTTGTGAATATTGCTGTCGCAGCCGCCGCCGGAACGAACATAGTGAACCTCGCAGCCCAGATTTTTATAGCATTTTTCCAGAAGCTGGCATACCTTGTCTTCCGGAGTCAGCTTGTAGGGATTGTAGGCGCGGGCAGTGGTGTATTTCAGCTCTGCCCCATGTCTGCCGCAGGCTTCCTCCATGGCCCGGATCATTTCCTTTTCCTGGTTCTCCAGCTTTTCCGGATCCGTACTTCTGGCCTCAGCGATCACCTTTGCATAATTGCTCACGATATTGGTAGGACCTTCTGCCTTAAAGGTGCCGATATTGGCGGTGGTTTCCTCGTCTACCCGGAGAAGCTTCATATTGGCAATGCCTTCCGCAGCCGCCATAATGGCGCTCACGCCCGCTTCCGGTTCGATTCCTGCGTGGGCCGGCTTTCCGAAAATTTCAAACTCAAAGTTCACCTGTCCAGGGCAGGTATAGCAGGTGGTGCCGATGTCTCCGCCCATGTCAAATACCACTGCCATTTTTCCGTTCAGCTTGGAATAGTCCGCGTTCTTTGCGCCGTGAAGTCCGCACTCCTCGCCTACGGAAAAGAAGATCTCCACCGGACGGGTTTTGATGTTCTGCTCCAGAACAGTTCTGACCGCTTCCATAATGGCGCTTACTCCTGCCTTGTCATCGGAGGCAAGGATCATGGTGTCCGTCTCACTGTAAATCCGCCCGTCCTTCACATAGGGCTTAATGGCAGTTCCCGGAACCACAGTGTCCAGATGAGCGCTGAGAATAATCGGTTCCAGTGACGGATCTCCGTCCAGGTAGCCGTAT
>CALWEP010000112.1 GCA_944377325.1 uncultured Lachnospiraceae bacterium | reverse complement strand
AAGACGGCGGCCGTATTAGGCTGTGGGATTAATATCTGCTATCCGCGGGAAAACTATGATCTTTACGAAGAGATTGGAGAGAAGGGCTGTCTGATTTCAGAATTTTCTCCCGGTGATCCTCCTTCTCCCGGCAACTTTCCCATGCGGAACCGGATTATCAGCGGAATGTCGGATCTGGTGGCAGTGGTGGAAGCGCGGGAAAAAAGCGGTTCTCTGATTACTGCCGCTCTGGCGCTGGACCAGGGACGGGAGGTGATGGCCGTACCGGGCCGGAAAACCGATCCTCTCAGCGCAGGCTGCAACAGGCTGATCAAAAGCGGTGCGCAGCTGGCGGACAGTCCGGAGGATCTGCTGGAAATTTTCAGTCTGAAGGGGGCGTCAGCCCGTAAGCTTCAAGAAAAAAACGGAAAGGGACTTGCCAAGACAGAAAAAATGGTGTATAGTTGCCTGGATTTACAGCCAAAATTTCTGGATGAGATTATACAGCAGTCCGGACTTTCCCCGGGAGAGTGCATGGGAGCTCTTCTGGAGCTGGAATGGAAAGGATATGTGATCCGGACGGCGAATCAATATTATGGAAAAAAGCTATAGGTGAGGTTGACATGGCAAGTTATTTAGTGATTGTAGAGTCGCCTGCAAAGGTGAAGACCATTAAAAAATTTCTGGGAGCCAATTATGTTGTGGACGCTTCCAACGGTCATGTGAGGGATATGCCCAAAAGCCAGATGGGGTTTGATGTGGCCAATGACTATGAGCCGAAATACATCACGATCAGGGGAAAGGGCGACATTCTGGCCAAACTGCGCAAGGAAGTAAAAAAAGCAGACAGGATCTATCTGGCCACTGACCCGGACCGAGAGGGAGAAGCCATTTCCTGGCATCTGGTAAAGGCCTTGAAGCTGGATGAGCTGAAAGATAAAAAGGTGTATCGGATCAGCTTCAATGAAATCACCAAAAATGCCGTAAAGGCATCCTTAAAGGCGCCTCGGCAGATTGATATGAACCTGGTAGACGCCCAGCAGGCACGCCGCGTTCTGGACCGTATGGTGGGATATGGAATCAGTCCCCTGCTGTGGGAAAAGGTTAAGCGGGGCTTGAGCGCCGGCCGCGTTCAGTCTGTGGCTCTGCGTATGATCTGCGATCGGGAAGATGAGATCAACGCGTTTATTCCCGACGAATACTGGAGCCTGGATGCCAAGCTGAAATGTGAAGGCAGAAAAGCTCCTCTTACGGCGAAGTTTTACGGCACAAAAACGGAGAAAATGACGATTCACAGCCAGGCAGAGCTGGAGGAAATCTTAAAGAAGCTGGAAGGAGCCCAGTACCGGGTGGAGGATGTGAAGCAGGGAGAGAGAACGAAAAAACCGCCTATCCCGTTTACCACCAGTACCCTGCAGCAGGAGGCTTCGAAAGTACTGAATTTCTCAACTCAGAAAACCATGCGTCTGGCCCAGCAGCTCTATGAGGGAGTGGATGTCAAGGGCCGCGGCACCGTGGGCCTGATTACCTATCTTCGTACCGATTCCACCAGAGTGGCGGAAGAAGCGGATCAGGCAGCCAAGCAGTTTATCGGAGAGCACTACGGCAGCCAGTACGTGGCGGGAGAGGAGAAGGTCAAGAAAACGACCGGAAAGATTCAGGACGCCCACGAGGCAATCCGCCCCACGGATATTACCCTCACGCCGGTGCTGGTAAAAGATTCCCTTTCCAGAGATCTGTTCCGTCTGTATCAGCTGATCTGGAAGCGGTTTACGGCCAGCCGTATGAAACCGGCAGTATATGAGACCACTTCCGTAAAGATCGATGCTGCCGGATACCTGTTTACGCTGACTGCCTCCAAGCTGGCCTTTGACGGTTTTATGTCCGTATATGTGGAAGAGGATGACAAGGAAGAGAATAATGTGCTGCTGAACAGCCTGGAGAAGGGAGATATCCTTCCCCTTAAGGAGCTGGAGCACAGCCAGCATTTTACCCAGCCGCCGGCCCATTATACGGAGGCTTCGCTGGTAAAGGCTTTGGAGGAACAGGGAATCGGCCGCCCCAGCACTTATGCGCCTACGATCACTACAATCATTGCCAGACGGTATGTGGCAAAGGAAAATAAAAACCTTTACGTTACGGAGCTGGGAGAAATTGTGAACCGGATCATGAAGAAATCCTTCCCCAGCATTGTGGATCCCACCTTTACGGCCAATCTGGAGTACCTTCTTGATAAAGTGGGGGACGGAGAACTGCCGTGGAAATCCGTTGTGAGGAATTTCTATCCTGACCTTATGGAGGCGGTAAAGAAGGCGGAAAGCGAGCTGGAGACCGTGACCATTTCCGACGAGGTGACGGATGAGGTGTGTGAGCTCTGCGGAAGAAACATGGTGATCAAGTACGGACCGCACGGAAAATTCCTAGCTTGTCCCGGCTTCCCGGAGTGCAAGAACACCAAGCCTTACTTTGAAAAAACGGGAGTGAAATGTCCGCTGTGCGGCGGAGACGTGGTGATCAAGAAGACCAAAAAGGGCAGAAAATATTACGGATGCACCAATAATCCGGAATGTGAATTCATGTCCTGGCAGAAGCCTTCGGAAATCAAATGTCCGGAGTGCGGCCACTATATGGTGGAAAAAGGCAGTAAACTGCTGTGCTCCAATGAACACTGCGGCTACAGTATGGCGAAAGAAAAATAGTACGAACAATTGATAAAAAATTTGGAAAATTCAGAAAAAACTCTTGTTATTCATTTGAAATCGTGCTATGCTTTGAATAGGTTAAAGTTTTGCTCGGATTTAAACGAAAAGCAAGGAGGTTTTACAAATGGGAGTACAGTTGTTAGACAAAACCAGGAAAATCAACAAACTTCTTCACAACAATAATTCGCACAAATTCGTGTTCAATGATATCTGCAAAGTATTGAGTGAAATTCTGTTGTCAAATATCCTGGTCATCAGCCGTAAGGGAAAGGTGCTGGGAGTCAGCGTCTGGGAAGGCGTGGGAGAGATCGAGGAGCTGATTGCCGATCAGGTGGGCGGCTTTGTGGATCCCATGCTGAATGAAAGACTTCTGAGCATCCTGTCCACAAAGGAGAATGTAAACCTGGTTACCCTGGGATTTACGGCAGATAAGGTAAAGGACTACCAGGCGATCATTACTCCCATTGATATCGCCGGAGAAAGACTGGGCACTCTGTTTATTTACAAATCCAATTCTCAGTACGACATTGACGACATTATCCTGAGTGAGTACGGGACCACCGTGGTGGGACTGGAGATGATGCGTTCCGTGAATGAGGAAAATGCGGAGGAAACCAGAAAGATACAGATCGTCAAATCGGCGATCAGCACGCTGTCCTTCTCCGAACTGGAAGCCATCACTCATATTTTTGAGGAGCTGGACGGGAATGAAGGCATCCTGGTAGCCAGCAAGATTGCGGACAGAGTAGGCATTACCCGCTCCGTGATTGTAAATGCCCTGAGAAAGTTTGAGAGCGCGGGAGTGATTGAATCCCGTTCTTCCGGCATGAAGGGAACCTACATTAAGGTTCTCAATGATGTGATCTTTGATGAACTGAAAAATATCAAAGCAGTGAATAATAAGTGAACGGAAAGCAAGTCTATGGCAGGGTGTCCGGAAAATCGGGCACCCTGTTTTTAAACGTTCCGGAAAAAGTATAGACTTGGAAGCAGGAGAACGGGGAGGAGGAAAAAAGGGGAAATCTTTCAAAAAACCCTTGCGCGGCCGTGATTCCTATGCTATAGTAGTAGGGCTGATAAAAAACACGTCTGCCGATTCCTGGAAATGGTGCCTGACGGTTCAGGTCTTCCCGGAGACATGAGACGCAGACGGAAGAACAACCAAAACGGGGGAAAGACACATGAGCGTAATTTCTATGAAGCAGCTTTTGGAAGCAGGTGTGCACTTCGGCCACCAGACAAGAAGATGGAACCCCAAAATGGCTCCCTACATCTACACCGAGAGAAACGGTATCTACATCATTGACTTACAGAAGTCTGTAGTGAAGGTTGACGAGGCTTACAAGGCAATTTCCGATATTGCTGCAGAAGGCGGCACAGTTCTGTTCGTAGGAACCAAGAAGCAGGCTCAGGATGCCATCAAGACTGAGGCGGAGCGCTGCGGAATGTTCTATGTGAACGAGAGATGGTTAGGCGGAATGCTGACCAACTTCAAGACCATCCAGTCCAGAATTGCAAGACTGAAAGAGATCGAGACCATGTCTGAGGACGGTACCTTTGACGTACTGCCGAAGAAGGAAGTAATCGCACTCAGGAAGGAGTGGGAGAAGTTAGAGAAGAACCTGGGCGGCATCAAGGAGATGAAGAGACTTCCCGATGCAATCTTCGTAGTAGACCCGAAGAAGGAGAGAATCTGCGTTCAGGAGGCTCACACTCTTGGAATCCCGCTGATCGGTATTGCAGATACCAACTGCGATCCGGAAGAGCTTGATTATGTGATCCCGGGTAACGATGACGCAATCAGAGCTGTGAAGCTGATCGTTGCGAAGATGGCTGACGCCGTTATCGCGGCAAACCAGGGCGAGGCTATTGCTGACGGCGAGCTGGAAGCAGGCGAGGAAGTATTTGAGGCAGAAGCAGCTGTAGAAGAGTAATTTGACTGATAAATGCTTCAGCCTGGAAATGGTTGAAGCATTTTTTATAACAAAGAATCATACCAATTATGATGGAGGAAAAAGAAATGGCAGCAGTTACCGCAGCAATGGTAAAAGAGTTAAGAGAAATGACAGGTGCCGGAATGATGGACTGCAAGAAGGCTCTTGCAGCTACAGAAGGCGATATGGACAAGGCAGTTGAGTTCTTAAGAGAAAAAGGACTTGCCGGAGCAGCAAAGAAGGCTGGCCGTATTGCAGCAGAAGGCATTGTTTATACCGATCTGAGCGCTGATGAGAAGAAGGCGGTAGTAGTAGAGGTAAACGCAGAGACGGACTTCGTTGCAAAGAACGAGAAGTTCAGAAGCTATGTTGCAGACGTGGCTGCTCAGGCTTTGACAACCTCTGCCCAGGATATGGACAGCTTTATGGCTGAGCAGTGGCAGAAGGATCCGTCCATGACCGTGAAGGAGGCCCTGTCCTCTCAGATTTCCATCATCGGTGAGAACATGAACATCAGAAGATTCCAGCAGATCGAGGAGCAGAACGGATTTGTTGCTTCCTACATCCATGCGGGCGGAAAGATCGGTGTTCTGGTTGACGTAGAGACCGATGTGGTAAACGATGCAATCAAAGAGATGGCAAGAAACGTAGCTATGCAGGCTGCTGCATTAAAGCCCCTGTACACCAGCGAGGCTGAGGTAGACGCGGATTATATCGAGAAGGAGAAAGAGATCCTGACCGTAGCCGCAAAGAACGAGAAGCCGGATGCCAACGATAAGATCATCAGCGGCATGGTAATGGGCCGTATCAAGAAGGAGCTGAAGGAGATCTGCCTGCTTGATCAGGTATATGTAAAGGCTGAAGACGGAAAGCAGAGCGTAGGCGCATACGTTGCTTCCGTAGCAAAGGCCAACGGCGCAAACATCACCATCAAGAAGTTCGTTCGTTTCGAGACCGGCGAGGGTCTGGAGAAGAAGGAAGAGAACTTCGCTGAGGAAGTTGCTAAACAGATGGGAATGTAATCTCATAAACTAAAAGAACTTGAAAACCCCTGAACAGCCCGTAAAATGGCTTGTTTCAGGGGTTTTTGCGGCTCTTCCCGAAAAAGTATCGTATGATGGTGTACAAAAAAAGCCGAGAGGTGTAAAATGATCACATAAATATTCCGCACTGTTTCGTATGGAACAATAGTAAAAGGAGGCTGACGGAATGGAACGAGTTGAAAAATTTTTAAAAGAAGCTGACATTTATTATCTCGCCACTGCAGACGGTGATCAGCCGCGGGTCAGGCCTTTCGGCACCGCTCATATTTTCGACGGCAGGCTGTATATTCAGACCGGAAAAATAAAAGACGTATATAAACAGCTGAAGGCAAATCCGAAAGCGGAGATCTGCGCGTTTATAAAGGACAGATGGCTGCGGGTTTCCGGGGAATTGGTGGAAGACGACAGAAGAGAGGCACGGCAGTCCATGCTGGACGCCTACCCTTCCCTGCAGTCCATGTATTCGGCGGATGACGGGAACACAGCGGTATTCTACTTTCAGAATGCAACGGCGGTGTTCAGCAGTTTTGCGGCTGAGCCTGACGTGATTAAATTTTAAGAGAAAATCATTTTGATTTTGCGGAAAACGGTTTAAGGAGAAGCAGATATCACAAAAGGAATGTTATGTGGTATCTGCTTCTTTTTGTTATGGCAGCTGAAGAATGGCCAGGTCAAAAATATACAATACGGCCCACAGGATAAAGAACCGATATCCGCGTTTGCGTTTTGCCGTGCGGAAATAAAGATAAAGAGGGATCAATACAAGCCCGGAGAAATAAACGTAAAGAGGCTGTCCGTCTCTCTTTCCGTTTTTGAAGTAATCATAAGATACGAAAAAAAGGTTAAGCAGAAATACTGCTGCAAACACAGCTTTGTCATCTGTGCCTGCTCCGTGCAGAATGATTGAAACGAGCAGAGGAGCAGCAGACAGAAGCCACAGGGAAAAATCGTCTTTTTTCATGGCAGTCTCCGATATAAATTAGAGTATTTTTGATTTTGGCTATGCAAGAATCACTTCGACGCCTTCTTTTCTCAGGCGGTCAATGCTTTCCCTGTTCTCGTCGGTCTCCACCGTAATCAGTGTGTCAATCTGGTTGAAATCACAGAACGGGTAAAAACCGCTGGATAAAAAATTGATAACAGCTGTTTTGCAGCGGCGATCAGCTGGATGGATAAAAAATATGTTGAAATAGTGGGAGACGGCCCCCTTTTCTGGGCGGGGAAATTTATTCAGGCAAAAGTAGTGGAGCTGTCCGGCGACGCATGTTCCGTTATTGACAGCGAGAATTATAAGCATGTCAATGTCATGATGGAGCCTGCCGAAGAAATCGGAGAGATAGTACTTATCAACACCAATGACTGTAATTTGAAACATATTGCAGATACGGTGAATCTGATGGCAGCGAAGAACAGAGATGTATTTCTCTTGTGCGATAAAAGGCCGGAGGAAATCGGAGTTCACGGAAAGGTAAAGTATTGTCCCATGCCCGTACCAGAAAAAAAATATAATTTTCTTGCTTCACTTTATGCGTATCTTCCGGGGGCAATCTTTGCAGGCTTCCGCCATACTACCATAGGAGAACCAATGTTCCGAGGCGGCATGGACCCGACTATTTTCATTCCCACTTACTATTCTCCCATAGATGTGGTGGATATGTAAAAAGATTTATGATTCGAAAGTATTTGACCTGCCCGCCGAGGAAGCTATAATATATACCATAAAGTCTTACGGCATGGGGACCTTGGACGTTCCCGCCGGCAGAGAAAAGAGGAGACGGATCATGGAATTGAAAATTTTGCCGGCCTGGGATTATCCGCAGGAAATCAGGAGCTTATTTTCGGAATACACAGAAATGCTTGTGGAAGGGGATCCTGCTTTTCGGGAGTATCTTGCGGTGCAGAACTACGAAGATGAGCTGGAGCATCTGGAGCAGAAGTACGGAATGCCGGACGGCAGGCTGTATGTGGCGTTTTGCGATGGGAAAGCAGCGGGCTGCATCGGCTTGAGAAAGATTGACGAGGAAAACTGCGAGATGAAACGGCTTTATGTGAGACCGGAATTCAGGGGACGGAGAATCGGAGAGCAGCTGGCGCAGAAGATCATAGACGATGCGGAGAAAATGGGATATGACGTCATGCTGCTGGATACACTGCCGTTTCTGCAGGCTGCGGTTCACATGTACGAAAAGCTGGGTTTTTCTCTTACGGAACGGTACAATGACAGCCCCATGGCCTCTTCCGTTTATATGAAACGAAATCTTCGCTGAAACAGACCAAAAGCGGCTTCACAGCCGCTTTTTTAATTTCTTCCCTCTGTACTTTCATCCGCTTACGCATCATGGCGGTCTCTTCTGACAGGGCTGGGATATGGGAGCTTTCCTCCGGTATCTGATTTGCTGCCTCCTACCCAGTGGAGCATGAATTTGTTTGCATGGTTCTGGATTATATTGGGCGGTTATTGTAAAATAATTATCAGGGGAAATAATACAGAATCAAGGAGATTGTGTCATATGTCTAAAAAAATCAAAAAAGTGAGCAGTCTTGACGAACTGCTGAAATTTGCGAACAAAATTCACGGAGAAGACGTAAGGGACGGAATCGAAAGTACGGACTGGAATGACGTTGAATTATACTCCAATATGCCCATGGCTGATTTTGTGGAAAAGCGGTTTATGGGAATGACTGAATACGACATTGCCGTTGAACATGAGATCAACCGAATTCCGTTCCGGATGGAACATATTGCTGATTCCCCCAGGAAGACGGCTGCCCAGGTTGTATGGGAAAAATACAGAGACTGTTACGAACGGCTGACAGATCTGAACCTGCAGCAAATCATTCTGGACAGGGCGCAGACTCTTTTGGATAATAAAGAGTGCGCAGCAGATGAAAAAACAAAAAAAGATCTGAGAAAAAAGAATTCGGAGAATGCCCTGGAATTGCAGGAAATGACAGAACGTATGCGGACCTACCATAGTTTTATGGCTTCTTTCTTCTCCGATTTTGCAGTTGCAAAGCCTTTGGAAGACCAGCAGATGAGTCCCGCTCAGGCAAAGGCCGAGCAGCAGGTGCTGCAGGAAATCGGAGAGGCTCTTCCTCAGGGGCAGGAATACGATCTTTACAGAAACAGAGCAGGGTACGAAGAGCAGAGGGCAATGCCCATGAATCCCAGAGCCGCCGTACTGTCCATGAATCCCAATGTTATTACAAACATTACGGTTGATGATTTTCCTGACAGCGTTCGGGGAGACGCTCCTTCCAAACTGAACAGGGAATGGGGAGCTTCTACCTTTGACGCTATGATGGAGGGAATTTATAACCAGGGCGAATGGAAAACTTTGAAGAAAGATAAGAAGAATCTGCTTAATACGGTGTTCCTGGACGGAAAGCCTGCGACAAGCTTCTTCAACGGCAGAATATACGGAGAAAGCGAAATAGACTATGAGCGGCGGGTCAAGAGCGGAATTGTGGCCTATGCCCTTGAGGGAAAGGGAAGAATTGATGTGGTGCCCTTGAAAAAGAACAACGGGCAGTACGAATTTCAGGATCCCATTCCGGTCAGGGTCAATGTGAATATTCCCGAAAAGGTTTCCAGATGGAACCGCTTCCTCCGTGTTTTCAATCTGAAAAAATTTGAAACGAAAAAGGAAAAGGCAGAACGGATCAGTATGGAGGACCTGAACCGCGAGGAACATCTGGAGCAGATCAGACGGCATACTGCGGAGATGATCGAACGGGAAAATCACAGCGCCAGAAACCAGGAAATCATCCGGCAGGCAGAAGAAAGAGAACAAACGGTCGACCATGATTTCTTTGGGTTCATGATAAAGGATGAAAAGGGAATTACCGATGAGGCGAAAGCCATAGACCAGAAAATGCAAAAAGCCATTTTCGTTCCTATTTCCGCCTGGAATAAAGATGAGCTGAAGCTGCGATATCCCGAGGCTTTCCTTATCAACAATGTGTGGGCAAAAGAAATCCGCGATAACCTGGTACGTCTGCATGCATTGAGTAAAGGGATGTCCATAGAAGACGTACTTTCCTCGGATCCGGCTCTGAAAGAAAGAAAAGAGGCCATAGGCCGTGAATTTGTGGAGATAGTTTCTTTAAAAAATGAAAGGCAGTTTTATGAAGACCAAGGCCCGTACGAAGATTATAAAGCTTATTATAAGGATAAACTGAAGAAGGCATCCGCTATGATAGCAGACCTTCACAACACCCTTCAAGATACTCCGTTTGATTTTTTCAAGGGGCGGGAGCCGGATGATCTTATGGAAAATTATGAGAAATGGCATTTCTTCTCCACTGCGGCTGAGAGTCTGTATTCGACTACCGATCGGATAAAAAATTATAAACGAGAGGACTGGAAAGAAGTGGAGCAAAAAACAATGGTCATCCTCTATCTGAATCGGACGCTGGGAAGGTACTGCCAATGGTATCTTGGCAATCCGGAAATTTATGTAAACACAGCGGGTCGCAGATTTGACAGAGAAAGGGTTTATTTCGAAGCACTGCGCGGAAAATTGGTTATGGATTATATCTTTGACAGAAAAGACAACGTAAAGAAACTTGGGGATCTGGGCGCGGCTCTGGATAACAATATAATCGCGGCATCCGAAAAATTGATGGGCAAACTGGATGATATATCCTGTGAGAAGAACCTGACTGCTGATATAGCTCATTACCTTGCTACAGGAAAGGATCCCTTATACTACTACGATCAGACAGAGAATCAGTTCATTATAGATACACCGGAAAACATCGCAATTGTGAAAAAGCATGGTTATACGACCGGAAATCCGGAAAGAGCAGCTGTAAGATTCGAGGATTTCCAGGAGATCAGCATTGACGAGATTGAGAGAATCCAGTTTAATGAGAATCCCGAAAAAGATGATATGATGAGGAGAAAGGTCCATAATCTGGCTGTAGAAAAGCTTGATGACAGAAGAAAAAGTGATATACAGGGCTGCGAGGACTTTTTTGGCTTCCTTTTAGAAGACGCCAGGGCGTCCTCCGGCGAAGAGACGAAATACAAAACCACTGACTCCATAGTCCGGGATCTGGCCCAGACAAAGCTCAGTCCTGAAATGCGGGAAAAACTGGGTATAGAAGACGGCGAGCTGATTCATGCAATGCCCAGAGAATCCTCCCGGCTGAATCTGGTACGTCTGTATGCCATGACCAAGGGAATGAGCCTGCAGGAAGTTCTTTCTACGGATGAATCTATGCTTGAAAGAAAAAGTGCGATAGGCAGAGAATTTATGGAGCTGATTCATGTGAAAAGCGAGGAGGAATATCAGAAGGAAACCGGCGGCAAAGGAGATTATGAGAGTTATTACAGAGATAAGGCAGAAAAGGTATATACCGCTCTGAAGGATATGCATCAGGTTCTTCATGATATGCCCTATGATTTCTTTGAAGGCAGTGATCCCTTGAGCCTGGTAGAACATTCGGAAAAATGGTACTTCCTTTCCAGCGCGGCCATGGATCTTAATCAGGCGCACACGAATCTGATGAAGCTGAATCACGGGAAAGAACTGGATGAACTGGAGAATAAGACGAATGCAGTTGCGTTCATCCGTGATGCCATAGGAGATTATTGCTGCGGATACCTTCCGTCTGATCTTTTCCGTAATCCGAAGAATAATCCGGAGGAATTTCTGGGAACATTTGTCCATGGGAAAATTTATGCGGAGAAGCTTGTGAAAGATACAAAAGGGATCACAAAGCTGGGAGACCTTTCCACCGTAATGGATGAGCAGTGGGGAAGAAAGCTTGCTAAATTTAAGAGCGACCTGGTGGATGCGGAAATGCAGTACGGAAACAAAGCCTATGCAGCGTTTTTGAATACAGGAAAAAATCCCGTCTGCCATTACGATGAGAAAAAGAAAGAATTTGTGGTGGATCAGAAAATAATAGCGCAGAAAGAGAAGAAAGGCCCTGAGAGGACTCGATGAGACGGATAAGCAGTCAAAATATTTGACCTGTCTGAGAATCCGCGGCGAAATGCAGAAAAGCGGCTTACAAAGCCGCTTTTCTGCTGCGTTAAGATTTGTGTGCACCTTCTGTCATAAAATATTCTTTTACAAGCTTTACAACAGTGCCGGAAAGAAGGAACAGGGCGATCAGGTTGGGAATGGCCATCAGGCCGTTGAAGGTTTCCGCAATACTCCAGAGCAGTCCCAGATCCATGGTAGCTCCTAAGATGGCGACCAGAGAATAGACCACCATAAAAGGCTTTATTACTTTTTCGGAAAACAGGAATTCAACACATCTGGCGCCGTACAGCCCCCATCCGATTGTGGTGGAAAAGGCAAAGCAGCAAAGGGCCACAGCCGTAAAAACAGAAATCCAGTTTCCGTAAGAAGATGTAAATCCGCGGATGGTCAGCTCCGCTCCGGCGTCAATCCCGTATGTGATCGGCACACCGCTGCAGAGAATCACAAAAGCTGTCAGAGTACAGATGACGATGGTGTCCATAAAAACCTCAAAAATACCGAAGAACCCCTGTTTTACAGGTTTTCTCGTATCCGCGCAGGCATGAGCGATGGAGCCGGTTCCCAGGCCGGCTTCGTTGGAGAAAATACCGCGGGATACTCCTTTTTTCATACTGAGAAACAGACTTCCGACCACTCCTCCTGTTACGGCGGAAGGCTGGAAGGCGCCGGTGAAAATAGCTTTAAAAACGGAGGGGATGTTTTCCGCATTCATTAAAATTACGCCCAAAGCCAGGATAATATAGAACAGGGCCATAAAAGGCACCAGTTTTTCCGTCACGCTTCCGATCCGTTTGATTCCTCCCAGAAGAACCAGCCCTATAAGGATTGTAAGAAAAATTCCGAGAATAAGGTTGCTTGTGGGAAGAACGTCGGAAGAAATGATGTTGTAGCTTAAAAGGGCAGAGTTGACGGCGGTGGTAATGGTATTGATCTGGGTAGCGTTTCCCGTGCCGAATACGGTCAGCACGCCGAAGGCGGAAAAAAGCACGGCCAGCCAGTGCCATTTCTTATCAAGACCGTTTTTTATGTAATACATCGGTCCGCCCACAAAATCCCCCTGAGCGTTTCTTTCCCGGAAATGAACGGCGAGAGTGACCTCCGAAAATTTGGTACACATTCCGAGAAAAGCGGAGACCCACATCCAGAATATGGAACCCGGTCCGCCGATGGCAATGGCGCCGGCTACGCCTGCAATATTTCCTGTGCCCACCGTTGCCGCCAGGGCAGTGCATACGGCCTGGAAAGGCGTCAGCGCTCCGTCGGAGGCCTCACGTTTTCGGAACATCCGTCCGATGGTGGTCTGCATGGCATAAACAAATTTGCGGATCTGAATAAAGCCTGTGCGGAGGCTGAGGTAGAGGCCTACTCCGATGATGCAGACCATGGCGGGAACTCCCCAGACAAAGCTGTTGACCGCACTGTTGATGGATTCAATGGTTTGTAACATAATTTCATTCCTTTGCTTTTGGTGATCGCTTTTGGCGTCATTCTTTTTATAATACCACATTACCGCAGAAAAGTATATGAAATCAACCCATTTTTTTCGGATCGCCGCCCCGAACCCCTGCAGCGGATTGTCGGGCAGGCTGCAGGCTTCCGTCAATGGGGATATTTTTCCCGATGATAAAAACTCCTGCGGCTTTCGTCATGTCGCAGATTCAGAAATCGTCCGCTTGTTGTTTTTTGAAAACAAAGACATTGTAAACCGTATTTTCTGAAATATGTATTAGACATTTCCCGGAAGAGAATTTATAATAGGAACAGACAGCTTCCCCTCAGGGGAGCAGATTCAGCAGACGGAGGTTTTTTTATGAAACATATCGTGGTGACCATACCGGCGGAAGAGCGCCATAAACGGTATCTGGAGGAAAAGGGAAAAGACTGCGTTTTCCGCTACATACCGGCGGGAAAAGTGACGGAAGAGGATCTGAAGGATGCTCAGATCATTCTTGGCAATGTGCCGGCTTCTCTGCTTTCCCATACGGACCGGCTGGAGTGGCTTCAGCTGAACTCAGCAGGAGCGGATCAGTACTGCCGTCCGGGAATTCTGAAGCCGGGGACAATTCTGACCAATGCCACAGGCGCATACGGACTTGCTGTTTCCGAATACATGGTAGCAGTATCGTTCAACCTTCAGAACAAGCTTTATCAGTATTATGCCAGTCAGCAGAATCATCGGTGGGAGGATCACGGAAAGGTTACCTCTGTGTTCGGCTCCGTTACACTGGTCGTAGGGCTGGGAGATATCGGAAGCGAATATGCCAAACGGATGAAGGCGCTGGGCAGCTACACCATCGGACTGCGCAGAACGGCAGGAGAGAAGCCGGACTATTTGGACGAGCTTTATACGACGGAACGGTTGGAGGACCTCCTGCCGAAAGCCGATTTTGTGGCGCTTTCCCTTCCCAGCACTCCGGAGACTGTCCATATTATGGATGAGCGGAGAATGCGTATGATGAAGCCCGGCGCATTTCTGATCAATGCAGGAAGAGGCAATGCCATAGATACGGATGGGCTGTGCCGCGTTCTGCAGGACGGTCATCTTGGAGGCTGCGCCGTGGACGTAACGGATCCGGAGCCCCTTCCTTTGGACCATCCCTTATGGGACGCGCCGCGGATGCTCATCACGCCTCACATTTCCGGCCAGTATCATCTCCCGGAAACGTTTGAGAGAATCGTTCGAATTTTTGGAGAAAACCTGGAAGCCTATCTTTCCGGAAACCGGGAAAAAATGCGAAATCAGGTGAACTTTCAGACGGGCTACCGCAGGAAATAAATTCCTGCGGCGCTTCCGCCGTTTCTTTGGGGGATCCATAAGAGCAAATGAAAAAAGACTGATAAGCTCTGCCTTTCGGCATGGCCTTATCAGTCTTTTTCTTTGGCATTTACTGCATGATCTGCCCGGAAGCGGGAATGGTGATTCCGTCTACCGTTGCGTTTTTCGCCATCTGTCCGTCAGGATAGAAGTAATACAGGCTGCCGTTTACAAACACCCATCCGGTAACCATGGCTCCGCTTGCATCCAGATAGTAGGTTTTTCCGTCCTGGCTTTCGTACCATCCGGTCTTCATGTAACCGCTTTCATCAAACAGATACCAGGTCTGGCCG
>CALWEP010000111.1 GCA_944377325.1 uncultured Lachnospiraceae bacterium | reverse complement strand
CTTCATCAGGCCGGATTCACCAATGCGGTGGCCTCCTTGGGGACGGCGCTTACCTGCCAGCATGCCGGCCTGCTGAGGCGGTATACGGACAAGGTGGTGCTTACCTATGACAGCGACGGGGCGGGAGTTCGGGCGGCTTTGAGGGCCATTCCAATTCTGAAGGAGGCGGGGATCTCGGCCAGGGTGCTGAATATGGAGCCCTACAAGGATCCGGACGAATTTATAAAGAATCTGGGAGCGGACGAATTCCGAAAACGGATCGGGGAAGCGAGGAACAGCTTTCTCTTTGAGATCGATGTGCTGAAAAAGAATTACAGCATGCAGGATCCGGAACAGAAGACGGAGTTCCATAATCAGGTGGCCAGAAAGCTTCTGGAATTTCCGGAAGCTCTGGAGCGGGATAATTATATGCAGGCGGTGGCCTCGGAATATTTTATCAATTATGAGGATCTGAGGCGTTTGGTAAACCGGTTGGGAAACCGTCTGGGAGGAGCGCCTGCCCCATCCGAGGCTTATGTGAGAAAGGAAGAGCGCCAGAAGCAGAAGCGTGAGAAGGAGGACGGAATCCGAAGATCTCAGAGGCTGCTGCTCACCTGGCTGATCGAGGATGAACGGCTGTTCGATAAAATTGAAGGAATCATCAGCGCGGAGGATTTTATCGAGCCGCTGTACCGTCAGGTGGCTCAGCTGGTTTTTGAGGGCCATAAAAAAGGGACCTTAAATCCGGCTGCCATCCTGAATCAGTTTATCGACGACGGAGATCAGTACCGGGAGGCGGCGGCCCTTTTCAATGCCTCTCTCAGTGAATCTCTGAGCAATGAGGAGCAAAAAAAGGCGTTTTCGGAAACTGTGGTCAAGGTAAAGAAAAACAGTCTGGATCATATGAGCCGCTGCGTGACGGATATTGCGCAGCTTCAGAAGCTCATTGAAGAACAGGCAGCAGTGCGCAACCTGCATATTTCACTTGATGAAAGGACAGACTAAAGGTATGCTGCGGAGGGCGGAAGACATGGTAGAGAAGAACAGGGAACCGGATAGGAAGCCGGAAGAGGAAAGCGGCGGGTTTGCGGACAAGCTGCAGAAGCTGCTGGCGGAGGCCAGAAAAAAGAAAAATGTGCTGGAGGATCGGGAGATCCTGGACTTTTTCAAGGGCGAACAGCTGGACGGAGAAAAGCTGGACGAGGTTTACGATTTTTTAGATGCGAATAAAGTGGACGTGCTGAGCGTAAACGGAGACGAGGAAATAGATCCGGATATGTTCCTGGAGGAGGGAATGGAAGAAGAGGAGATCGATATGGAGCATATCGACCTTTCCGTTCCTGAGGGAGTGAGCACGGAGGATCCGGTCCGTATGTACTTAAAGGAGATCGGCAAGGTTCCTCTGCTCTCCATGGAGGATGAGATTGAGCTGGCAAAGCGGATCGAGCTGGGCGATGAGGAGGCGAAGCAGAAGCTGGCGGAAGCCAATCTGCGTCTGGTGGTCAGCATCGCCAAACGGTATGTAGGCCGGGGGATGCAGTTCCTGGACCTGATTCAGGAGGGAAACTTAGGGCTGATCAAGGCAGTGGAAAAGTTCGACTATAAGAAGGGCTATAAATTCAGCACCTATGCCACCTGGTGGATCCGGCAGGCAATTACGAGAGCCATAGCAGATCAGGCCAGAACCATTCGCATTCCGGTGCACATGGTGGAGACCATCAACCGCCTGATCCGGGTTTCCAGACAGCTTCTTCAGGAGCTGGGGAGAGAGCCTACGGCAGAGGAAATCTCCGAAAGGATGGACCTGCCGGTGGAGCGGGTGAGAGAAATCATGAAAATTTCCCAGGAACCCGTATCCCTGGAAACGCCCATCGGCGAGGAGGAGGACAGCCATCTGGGAGATTTCATACAGGATGATCATGTGATGGTGCCGGCAGACGCGGCGGCCTTTACCTTGCTTCATGAGCAGCTGATGGAGGTGCTGGATACCCTGACGGAGCGGGAGCAGAAGGTGCTGAAGCTCCGGTTCGGCCTGGTGGACGGCCGTCCCAGAACGCTGGAAGAGGTGGGAAAGGAGTTTAATGTGACCAGAGAGAGGATCCGGCAGATTGAAGCGAAAGCGCTGCGGAAACTCCGTCATCCCAGCCGAAGCAAAAAGCTGAAAGATTATCTGGATTGAGGGCAAAGCGGATGAAATTATCACATCGATTAGAGACAGTTGCTTCCTTTGTCAGCGAAGGAAGCATTGCTGCCGATATAGGCACAGACCATGGATACATACCGATCTATCTTGTGGAAAACGGAATTTCCCCGGAGGCCGTCGCCATGGACGTCAGGCCCGGACCGCTGAAACGGGCGAAGGATCATATACGGGAGCACGGCCTGGAGGAGAAAATACGGACCAGGCTGAGCGACGGACTGGAAAAGCTCCGGCCGGGAGAGGCAGATACGGTGATCATAGCCGGAATGGGAGGAGAACTGATCTGCCGGATCCTGGAGAGGGGGAGAAGCCTGTGGGATCAGGTGAACGAGTGGATCCTCTCTCCCCAGTCCGAGCTGGAGAGGACCAGAGGCTTTTTGTGGGAAAACGGATTTTTCATTCAGGATGAGGCAATGGTGGAAGAGGACGGAAAATATTATACCGTTATGAGGTGTATAAGAGGGGCGGACGGGAGGACGGCGGCTCCCGGCCCGGCCCAGCTGAAATACGGTCCGGTTCTGCTGAAAAAGAAGGACCCCGTTCTGAAGGAATTTTTGGAGCAGGAGATAAGAAAACTGGAAACCATCTCCCGCAGTCTGGCAGGTTCCGGTACAGACCGGGCTGCCGTCAGACTGCAGGAGCTGGAGGAAGAGAGAAAACTGGCGAAGGAGGCCTGGAATGAAGTGCGGAGAAGTGATTGAGCTGCTGACGCAGCTGGCCCCTCCGGAATATGCCTGTGAGTGGGACAATCCCGGCCTTTTGGCGGGACGGGAAGAAAAGGAAGTCAAAAGAATTCTGGTGGCGGTGGACGCTACGGACGCCGTTGTGGCTCTGGCGGCAGAAAAGTGCGCAGATCTTCTGCTCACCCATCATCCTCTCATATTCAAAGGAATCAAGAAGATTAACGATCAGGACTTTATCGGAAGGCGCCTGCTGACCCTGATCGGCAGGGACATCTGCTGTTATGCCATGCATACCAATTTTGACATTGCGCCCGGGTGTATGGCCGATCTGGCAGCGGAAAGGCTGGAGCTTTCGGAGAGAAGGCCGCTGGAGGTTACGGGAACGGATCCGGACGGAAATCCGGTGGGAATCGGAAAAGTCGGCCGTCTGGGCCGGCCCATGACGGCAGCCGAGGTGGGCCGTTTTGTAAAAGAACGGTTCGGCCTGCCTTACGTAACGGCATACGGGCTGGAGGAGGTGCGGGGCCGAACGGAGGTGATCGCTGTCTCCCCGGGTTCGGGAGGAAGTGTGATCCAGGCGGCGGTACGGTCAGGCGCAGGGGTACTGGTCACAGGAGATATCGGGCATCATGAGGGAATTGATGCGGCGGCCTGCGGTCTGGCGGTTATCGATGCCGGCCATTACGGTCTGGAGCATATTTTTGTGGAGTTTATGACTGAGTACCTGAACAAGCATCTGGGAGACCGGGCGGAGGTTCTTTCCGCTCCGCTGGAGTTCCCTGCGGCAGTTCTCTAGGACCGGAGAGGAGGTCAGGCATGATTACAGTGACTGTGAACGGGACGGAATGCCGCTATCCCGACGGGACGATTCTGCGCGCCATAGCGGAGGATTTCCAAAGCGGCTACGAAAACAGGATTCTTCTGGCGGTGATGAACGGAAAGCTGCGGGAACTGTTTAAGCGGGTCAAAGACGGAGCAAAGATCACCTTTCTCACCGGCAGAGACAAGCCGGGAATTCAGACCTATCACAGGAGCGTGACGCTTCTGTTTATGAAAGCGTTCCGGGATACGGCAGGGCCGGAGGAGGCGGGAAGAGCCACGGTGGAATTTTCCCTGGGAAAGGGGCTGTTCATCCGCCTAAAGGGAGGAGAAAACCCTTCTCCCCAACTGGCTGCCCGCATCAAAAAGCGAATGGAGGAGCTTGTCCGGGAATCTCTTCCTATTGAAAAAAGAAGCGTTCACACAGAGGAGGCGGTGGAGCTGTTCCGGAAAAACGGAATGCCGGATAAGGAAAAGCTGTTTTACTACCGGCGGGTTTCCAGGGTGAACGTTTACCGGCTGGGAGACTATGAGGATTATTATTACGGCTATATGGTTCCCAATACGGAGTGCCTGAAGTATTTTGACCTGCTGGCTTATGAGAACGGATTTGTGCTTATGCTGCCGGATGAGAATGATCCGGAGCAGGTTCCCTCTTTTGAGGAGGACAGAAAGAAGCTGTTCCGGGTGATGGAGGAGTCGGACGAGTGGGGGAAAAGGCTGAAGGCCGGGTGTGTGGGAGAGCTGAATGAACAGATCGCCGCAGGGAAATGCGGAGAACTGATTTTGATTCAGGAAGCCCTTCAGGAGAAAAAGATCGCTGAGATAGCCTCTGCCATTGTGGAGGCGGAGAATAAAAAATTTGTTATGATCGCCGGTCCTTCTTCTTCAGGAAAAACCACCTTTGCCAGGCGTCTGTCCATTCAGCTGCAGGCTCAGGGAATGACCCCTCACCCCATCAGCGTAGACGATTACTTTGTAGATCGGGAACATACGCCCAGAGATGAAAACGGAAACTATAATTTTGAGGCTCTGGAGTGCATCGACCTGGAAAAATTCAACCGGGACATGAACGATCTGCTGGCGGGCAAAGTCATTGAGCTGCCCAGATTCAACTTCAAGACAGGGAAAAGAGAGTATAAAGGGGAGATGCTTTCCATAGGGGAGAATGACATTCTGGTGATTGAGGGAATTCACTGTCTGAATGACCGGATGTCAGAGCATCTTCCTAAGGAGAATAAGTTTAAAATCTATATCAGCGCCCTGACCCAGCTGAATGTGGACGAACATAACCGGATTCCCACCACGGACGGCCGCCTGCTGAGACGTATGGTGAGAGATGCCAGGACCAGGGGAAATACGGCTCAGGAGACCATACGGATGTGGCCTTCGGTGCGCGGGGGAGAGGAGGAAAATATCTTTCCTTATCAGGAAGAGGCGGACGTGATGTTCAATTCCTCCATGGTCTATGAGCTGGCGGTGCTGAAGCAGTATGCGGAACCCATTCTCTTTTCCGTTCCGCGGGACAGCAAAGAATATTTGGAAGCAAAAAGGCTGCTGAAGTTCCTGGACTATTTTCTGGGAGTGGACAGCAGTCAGGTGCCGGGAAATTCTCTGATCCGGGAATTTATCGGCGGAAGCTGTTTTCACATATAGACAGATCAAAGGAAATGTGATAAAATAACTAGGTTTTGAGTAAGACAGATGGTCGCTGCTGCAGGACCGAAAGGCTGCAGGGGAGGAAAGTCCGGGCTTCACAGGGCAGGATGCCAGATAACGTCTGGTGGAGGCGACTCCAAGGACAGTGCAACAGAAATAAACCGCAGGAATTTTTCCTGTAAGGGTGGAAAGGCAGTGTAAGAGACTACCGCCTTTCTGGCAACAGAAAGGGCACATGTAAACCCCATCCGAAGCAAGGCCGAACAGGGAGCATGGGCGGCCCGTCCGCTCCCGGGTAGGCCGCTGGAGCCTGACGGCGACGTCAGGCCTAGATAGATGACCATCCAATGACATAACCCGGCTTATCGTCTTGCTCATGCTGCAGACGCTCTCTGAGGATACCTCAGAGGGCGTTTTGCCGTATAATAAGAAAAATTTCAGAATTTTCAGGATGTACATCGGGGGAAACTTGTGATATATTGATACAATACAGCACACAAAGGGGAAAATTCTGAATATTATGGAAGGAGAAAGGAAATGAATATGAATTTTCGGTTTTCCGGCTTTCAGAGAAAAAGATGGAGAGATGTAAAGCCGGAGGAAAACGGCCCGGATGAAGGCGGGAAGGGGAACCCGGGAAAGACAGGAAAGAAGGCGGCGAAGGGGTTTGTCCTGGTCCTTCTGGCTGTCTTTCTGGCGTTTTCGGCCATGAACAGCTTCTATACTCTCAATGAGAATACCATGGCCGTGGTGACCACCTTCGGGATTCCGAAAGCGGTGAGCGAGGCCGGCCCTCATTTTAAGCTGCCCTATATTCAGCAGGTGCACAAGATTTCCAAAAATATTGTGGGAATGGCCATCGGCTATGACCCGGATTACGATACGGCGGACCATGCCAACAGCGAAAACAATCCCGTTTCCGTCAAGGCGGAATCGGAGATGATCACCAAGGATTTTAACTTTGTAAATGTGGATTTCTACATTGAATATCAGGTGGTGGATCCTATCCGGTATTACGTAAACCGTGATACGGCCACGGAAATTCTGAAGAACCTGGCTCAGTCCTACATCAGAGATACGGTGGGCGTGTACAATGTGGATGATGTGATTACAACGGGAAAGGCGGAGATCCAGAGCAAGGTGAAGGAGCAGCTGTCCGACCGGGTTATGGCGGAAGATATCGGAATCGGCATCTACAATGTGACCATTCAGGACGCCCAGCCTCCTACGGAGGATGTGAACAATGCTTTCAAAGCGGTGGAGGACGCCAAGCAGGGCATGGACACTGCGGTGAACGAGGCCAAAAAATACCAGTCCGAGCAGATTCCCACGGCCAATGCAAAAGCAGATAAGGTCAAGCAGGATGCGGAAGCTTACAAGCAGCAGAGAATCAGCGAGGCGGAAGGCCAGGTAGCCCGATTTAATGAAATGTATGCGGAATATGAGAAATACCCGCTGATTACAAAGAAGAGAATGTTTTATGAAGCCATGGAGGATGTGCTGCCGTCCCTGAAGGTAATCATCGATTCCGGCGACGGGACGGAAAAGCTGCTTCCTCTGGAGCCGTTTTCCGCTGAGGAGAGCAGCCTCCGGGGAACGGGAAGCCAGGCGGAGACCTATGATTAAGGAGGGCGGAAAATGAATGTATTCGCAAAATATACGGTAAAAACGGTAAAGACGGTTGCAGTCATAATTCTCCTCCTAGTGGTGCTGCTAAACGGAGTGGTAACCACTACCGCCAGAGAATACAAGCTGATCACCCAGTTCGGTCAGGTAGTCAGGATCCAGGATCAGCCGGGGCCTTCTCTTAAAATTCCCTTTATCCAGGGAACCTTAAGCATACCGAAGTACAAAATGATTTCCGACCTGTATCCCAGTGATGTGACCACAAAGGATAAGAAGGTCATGACGGTGGACAGCTTTGTAATCTGGGAAATCAGCGATCCGGTGAAGTATCTGTCCTCTCTGAACGCCAGCAAGGAGAATGCGGAGATCCGGCTGGGAAACGTGGTATACAATTCCATTAAAACCGTCATGTCCGCCACCGACCAGCAGGATATTATCTCCGGACGGAACGGAGAGCTGGCGGCTACGATTACGGAAAATATCGGAGGAGCCATGGATTCCTACGGGATTCGGATTCTGAGTGTGGAGACGAAAAAACTGGATCTGCCGGATTCCAATAAGGAAGCGGTGTATCAGCGCATGATCTCAGAGAGAAACAATATAGCCGCCGGCTACAAGGCAGACGGAGAATATCAGTCCAATCTGATCAAAAACGAGACGGACCGGACGGTGAAGGAGACCATAGCGAAGGCGGAGGCAGAGGCGGAGCAGATCAAGGCTGCCGGAGAGGCCCAGTATATGCAGATTTTAAGCGATGCCTACAATGACGAGGCAAAAGCAGACTTTTACAATTATGTCCGTTCCCTGGATGCCCTCAAGGCATCTCTGAAGGGAGAAAACAAGACGGTAATATTAGACGGAAACAGCGAGCTGGCCCGGATTCTGGAGGGCGGCTGGTGAGAACAGGAGGCGCAGAAATGAGCACGGGACTTGTGCTGGAAGGCGGCGGGATGCGGGGAATGTATACCGCCGGGGTACTGGATGTGATGATGAGACGAAAGATTCCGGTGGACGGAATTCTGGGGGTGTCGGCGGGAGCTCTGATGGGAGTGAACTATTTTTCCGGACAGGAGGGCAGGGCGCTCCGCTATAACCTGAAATATGCGGGAGACAAGCGGTATATGAGCTTTCGCTCCCTTCTGCGCACAGGGAATCTGGTGGGACGGGAATTTGCTTATTATGAGGTTCCTTTGAAGCTGGATGTGTTTGATCAGGAGGCGTTCGCCAAATACCCGGGAGATTTTTACGCCGTTGCAACCAACGTCCGTACCGGGGAAGCGGAGTATTTGAAGATCACCGATGTGGTCGGTCAGATGGAGGCGCTGCGGGCCACCTCCTCCATGCCTTTCGTATCCAAATTTGTAAAGTATGAGGGCCAGTACTATCTGGACGGAGGGATCGCAGACAGCATTCCCGTGGAAAAGTGCATGGAAATGGGCTATGACCGGGTGGTGGCTGTGCTTACCAGGCCGCTGGAGTACAGAAAAAAGCCCTACGGAAGGGCGGCGGAAAAGGCGGTTCACCGAAAGTACGGCCATCTGGAAAAGCTGGAGGAGTGTATTTTAAACCGGAACCGGATGTACAATGAGACGGCGGAAAAGCTGATCCGCCTGGAAAAGGAGGGGAGGATTTTTGTGATCCGTCCTTCCAGAACGGTAAAGATTCACAGGACGGAGAAGAGCAGGGAAAAGCTGCTGGAGATGTACCGGCTGGGAGAGACAGACGGGGAAGCCAGAATGGGGGAATTGGAGGCATTTCTGAAAGGATCCGGGAAAACAATATGATAAAACAGGGACGCTTCCCTGAGGAAGCATCCCTGCCAGCAGGAGGAACGGGAAACCGTTCCTTTTTATTTTCCGTATTTTTCTTCGCAGTACAGGCAGCGGTAGGTCTTTGTAGCCTCGTCCGCCAGTTTGAATACGTGAGGCAGCTCCTGTTCGATGGAAGTGATGCAGCGGGGGTTCTTGCAGTGAATGACGTTTACGATCTTTTTGGGAAGCTTTAAGGATTTCTTTTCCGCAATAACCCCGTCAGCAATGATGTTTACGGTAATGTTGTGGTCGATGTAGCCCAGCACGTCCAGGTCCAGGTTGTCCAGATTTCCTGCAATTTTGATGATGTCCTTCCGCCCCATTTTGCTGCTTTTTGCGTTTTTGATAATGGCCACTTCACAGTCCAGCTTATCCAGACCCAGATGATAATAGATGTCCAGACTCTTTCCTGCGGCGATGTGGTCCAGAACGATGCCGTCTTTGATTCCGCTGATGTTTAACATGGTTTTTCCACCTCCAGTAAAGTCATGATAAGAGCCATTCTGGCGTAAACGCCGTACTGAGCCTGACGGAAGTATGCGGCTCTCGGGTCTTTGTCCACTTCCACGGAGATCTCATTGACTCTGGGAAGGGGATGGAGCACATACATATCCTCTTTGGCCAGCTTCATTTTCTGCCGGTCCAGAATATAGGAGTCCTTCAGACGGATATAATCCTCCTCATTGAAGAAGCGTTCCTTCTGCACTCTGGTCATATAGAGGATGTCCAGCTCCGGCATAGCCTCGTCCAGATTGTCCACTTCTTTGTATTCCACATGGTTTTTGTCCAGCACATCCGTGCGGATATATCCGGGAACCTTCAGCTCCTGAGGAGAGATCAGAACAAAGCGGATGCCGGTGTAGCGGACCAGAGCTTCAATGAGAGAGTGAACGGTGCGGCCGAATTTCAAGTCGCCGCAGAGTCCCACGGTCAGATTGTCCAGACGTCCTTTCAGATTCCGGATGGTCAGCAGGTCCGTAAGAGTCTGAGTGGGGTGCTGATGCCCGCCGTCTCCGGCATTGATTACGGGAATGGAGGAAAACTGGGAAGCCACAAGAGGGGCTCCCTCTTTAGGATGTCTCATGGCGCAGATATCCGCATAGCAGGAAATGATGCGGATGGTGTCGGCCACGCTCTCTCCTTTGGCGGCAGAGCTGGAATCGGCGGAAGCAAAGCCCAGTACGCTTCCTCCCAGATTTAACATAGCGGCTTCAAAGCTTAAGCGCGTTCTGGTGCTGGGCTCGTAAAACAGGGTCGCCAGCTTTTTGCCGTCGCATACATGGGCATATTTCGGAAGATTGTGTTCGATGTCGCCGGCCAGATCCAAAAGCCGGGTGATTTCTTCCACGGAAAAATCCAGTGGATTCAGTAGATGTCTCAAAAATTCCTCCTTATTATTCTGTTCGGAAGGGAACTCCCGTCTGCAAAAAAAAACCACCACACCCATTGATGAGAGAGCAATGCCACACACATCAGTGAGTCGTGATGGAATTATGAATAAAGACAGCCGACAGCTTCCGGCTGAAAAACGGTCTTAGCAGCATGGAGTACCTCCTGAAATTTTTTCCATTATATAACAGGAGGAAAAAGATTTCCAGTCTTTTTTGAAAGATTTATGTTTTTTTAAAAATTCAAAAAATTCGCTGAAGAAAGGTGTAAGGAAATAGTAAAGATTTATAGAGAATTTATTAAAGACATTTTCAGAGATTCATAGTATGATAGGGATACGGTGACAGGAGGTAGGAGACGTGGCAGAAGAAGCGGAAAAGAAAAAGGAAAGCCCTATCATTCAGGTAAAAAATCTTTATAAAATATACCGTGTGGGAGAGTCAAAGGTGTATGCCCTGAACGGAGTGGATTTTTCTCTGCGGAGAGGGGAATTCTGCGCGGTGGTAGGACCGTCCGGCTCCGGAAAGTCCACTCTGCTCAACATGATGGCCGGGCTGGAGAAGCCTTCTAAGGGCGAGATTGTGATCGCAGGGACTCATATTGAGCGGATGACGGAAAAGGAACTTGTCACCTTCCGGCGGGAGAACGTGGGATTTATATTTCAGTCCTACAATCTGTTAAAAACCATGAATGCTGTGGAAAATGTGGCCCTGCCTCTTTCCTTTCGCGGGGTTCCCAAGAAGGAAAGGCTGGAAATGGCCAGAAAATATCTGAAGCTGGTGGGATTGGAAAAGCAGATGGACCATATGGCCAACGAAATGTCCGGCGGTCAGCAGCAGAGGGTGGGAATCGCCCGGGCGCTGGTGGTGAATCCCCGGATTATTTTTGCGGACGAGCCCACGGGGAATCTGGATTCCAAAACCACAAAGGACGTGCTGAAGCTCATGCGGCAGATTGTGCGGAAGAGAAAGCAGACCCTGATCATGGTTACCCATGATAATTATCTGGCCGGATTTGCGGACAAGCAGATCCATATTGTGGACGGAAAGATCTTAAAGATCGAAGAGCAGCACCATGAGGATGAGGAGGAACTGTAAGTGAAAAAGTGGAAGCGTTGGATGATCGGATGCCTGGCCGGGATTGCAGCCTTTGGGAGCATACCGGCAGCGGGGCTGAGGGAGGCCCGGGCAGCCTATAAAAATATGAATGACAATGAGTTTATATCTGTGGAAAAGATTACGGCGGCCAAGACGGGGCAGACTGCCAATATCACCTTCAAATTTACCAATACGGGAGATTACGATCTGGAAAATGTGAAGATCGGATTTTCCAATTATGATGTGGATTTTCTGGATGACAGCGAGACTCTGGAATCCAATTTCCAGTTCCCTTTTGAGATCACCAAAGGGATGTTTGATGATGAGAATATGAAAGATCTGGGCACGGTAAAGGCAGGGAAGTCAAGAAACGTCACTCTCTCCGCCAGAGTGCGCCGGGACATCAAGGAAGGGTACTACTGCTTTCCCGTAAGGGCTTTCGGAGACAATTTCTCCATGTCGGATGAATACGTTAATATTTGGGTCAGCGTGGCCACCTCCTCCGACGAGGAGGATGAGGATACCGGTGATCTGGATATGATCCTGGGAGAGGGACAGAGCACTCCCGACGGAACCTATCCTCATGTGATGAATTTCAGCGTGAATATGCGAAACGCCAGCTCCTTTACGGCCTATGACGTGGTGGTCAGCCTGGAAATGAGCGAGGACAAGACCAAGTATCCCTTTGAGATCAATGACGCCAATTACGACAGAAGATTTGAAAAGGTGGACGCGGGAGAAACCGTATCTCTGGACTACAGCATGGCGATTCAGAAGGATACATACAGCGGCTATTATCCGATTAAGGCACAGATTCAATACCGGGACAATTCCACTCACACGGGAGACTATCTGAAAATCGAACGGACCTTTTATGTGAGAATTCACAATAAGGATAAGGAAGACGAGCTGGGAGAATTTAATGAAAATGACCGCACTCAGGCAAGAATCATTGTGGACAGCTTTGAGACAGTGCCTGCGGATATTATCGCAGGACAGGAATTTGAATTGATTCTGCGGATGAAGAATGCTTCCTCCGGAATCCCGGCCAGCAATATTCTGTTCTCCCTGGAATCGGAAAAAGTATCGGACAGTGCCGTGTTCACCACAGATACGGGATCCTCCTCATTTACGGTGGACAGTCTGGCTCCGGGCGAGGTGAAGGAGCTTCGGGTCATGATGAAATCCCGGTCGGGAGTGGATCAGCGATCTTACTCCCTTACGATTAATGAAACCTATGACAGCCCGGAATTTAAAAACGCCACCAACAAAGTGGTGGTGGATATTCCCGTAAGGCAGATTCCGCGCCTGAGTACGGGAACCATCGATGTGATGCCGGACAATATTACCGTAGGCTCTGAGTCCAACGTCATGTTTCCGGTGAACAATACGGGACGGGTGACTCTTTATAATGTAACGGCCCGGTTCGAGGGCGATTCCATTGAAACCTCGGAATCCTATGTGGGCAACATAAAGCCGGGAGAGACCGGAAATGTGGACGCCATGGTCAGGGGAGCGGCTCCCACCATGGATGACGGCAAGGTGAAGATCATTGTTTCCTATGAGGACGAGGACGGCCTGATCACAGTGGTGGAAAAAGAGATGACCCTGTTTGTTACGGAGGACATCCCCATGGATTATGAGTCCATTGACGTGGGAAACATGGGAGGCACGGAGGAAGTGAAGCAGGGGTTCTTTTCCAAATACAAGGTGCCGGTTATCATAGGAGCTGCGGCGCTTCTGATCGGAGGCGGGATCGGACTGTCGGCCTTAAAGAAAAAAAGGCGGAAAAAACAGCTCCAGGCGGAGGAAGAGGAGATAGACGATGAGATTTCTTGACCTTCTGGTCATGAGCGTGAATAATTTGCGGCGAAGAAAGCTGAGGACCGCCCTTACGGTTCTGGGGGTTATTGTGGGAACGGCATCCATTGTGGTGATGATGTCCCTGGGAATCGGAATGAGTGAGATGCAGATGGAGCTGATGGAATCCTACGGGAGCATGACGGCCATCAACGTGTACTGCGATACCTATTCCCAGCCGGAAGGAAGCCAGGAGCCGGTCTATATGACCGATGAGGTCATCGAGCAGTTCCGAAGGATGGACTACGTGGACGGAGTTTCTCCTTTGCTGAACGTGGGCGTGATGATGCGCCAGGGGCAGTATACGGCCAACTATGTAAACCTGGTGGGTGTGACGGAAGATTACATGAAGCAGATTACCGTGGGCGAGGGACGGTATCCGAAGATGGACGGCAGCGAGGTGGAGCTGCTCTTTGGAAATATGGTCCTTCAGAACTTTTCCAACGGAAAACGGGGAAGCAGCTATTATGAAACCGGCGAGCTTCCTGACGTGGATCTCATGGGAAAGCCGATTTTTGTGATCTACGATATGGACGCCTATTATCAGTCCATGAACGGCGGCACCGGCGCGGACGGAACGGCAGTGAAGCCTCCGAAAAAGTACCTTGTCCCGGTGGCGGGAATCGTGGCAGGAGGAGAAAACGAATACAATCAGTACTCCTGGGAGGTCTATACGGATCTGGAAGCGCTGAAGGCTCAGCTGAAAAAAATATTCAAGAAGAATCCCATTCCCGGACAGCCTACCAATAAAAAGGGAAAGCCCTATTCCTACTTTATTTACAGCAATGCAGTGGTCTATGTGGACTCCATCGACCATGTGAAGGAGGTCCAGACAGCCATCAGCGATATGGGATTCCAGGCAAGCAGCAACTCCGAATGGATGGAGCAGAACAAGAAGCAGTCTCAGATGACCCAGATGGTTCTGGGCGGGATCGGAGCCGTATCCCTGTTTGTGGCGGCCATCGGTATTGCCAACACCATGATGATGTCCATCTATGAGAGAACGAAGGAGATCGGCGTGATGAAGGTTCTGGGCTGCGATATGGGAAATATCAGAAATATGTTTCTCATGGAATCCGGCTTCATCGGTCTGATGGGAGGTGTGATCGGTCTGGCGCTCAGCTACTCGCTGTCCTATTTGATGAATCACCTTCCGGCAGTGACCCAGATGATGATGGGCATGGGAGGAATGGACGGGAGTATTTCCCGCATTCCGCCGTGGCTGGCCGGAGCGGCGCTGATTTTTGCGGTTGTGGTGGGAATGGTAGCCGGATTTTTCCCGGCGGTGAAGGCAATGAAGCTTTCGGCCCTTTCCGCCATACGGAATGAATGATTTTGTCTTCGGAAAAATACTTGCATTTTTCAGGCCCATAAGCTAAGATAAAAACAGGACGTGCAACTGACGGATAGTGGTGGAACCACAGGGAGCACGTGGAAGCGGAAATGTCGACCGTCTGGGCAGCATTATGGAAGAACCATAGGCTGTCCGGGCGGTTTTTTGATGCGGGCGGGCAGCCTTTCGGAAAAGGAAAAGCAGGAGGTATACGCATGGAGATCGTATCAATGGAGCAGGAACTGAAATCAAACGCTTATCCGGGACGGGGAATCGTGATCGGAAAGACAAAGGACGGAAAGAAAGCGGCGGCAGCTTACTTTATCATGGGACGGAGCGAGAACAGCCGCAACCGGGTGTTCGCAGAAGACGGCCAGGGAATCCGTACCCAGGCTTTTGATCCGGCTAAGCTCACAGCCCCCAGCCTGATTATCTATGCCCCGGTGCGGGTGCTGGGAAATAAGACCATTGTCACCAACGGAGATCAGACGGACACGATTTACGAAGGAATGGACCGTCAGCTGACCTTTGAACAGTCTCTCCGCAGCCGTGAGTTTGAGCCGGACGGCCCCAATTACACCCCCAGAATATCGGGAATCATGCACATTGAAAACGGCAGGTATAATTACGCTCTGTCCATTTTAAAGAGCAGCAGCGGAAATCCGGACAGCTGCAGCCGTTTTACTTTTGCCTATGAAAATCCCCTGAACGGAGAGGGAAGGTTTATTCACACCTATATGCATGACGGCAATCCCCTTCCCAGCTTTGAGGGAGAGCCCAAGCGCGTGGAGATTCCGGATGACATCGACAGCTTTGCCGACCTTCTGTGGAACAGCCTGAATGAGGAAAACAAGGTGTCCCTGTTTGTGCGCTACATTGATATCGAAACGGGAACCTATGAAACCAGGATTGTGAATAAGAATCAGTGAGGAGGAAAAGAAGAATGAAAGAACTGGAGTTAAAATACGGCTGCAATCCCAACCAGAAGCCTTCCAGAATTTATATGGAGGGGGAAAAGGAGCTTCCTATTCAGGTGCTCTGCGGAAGGCCGGGCTATATCAACTTTCTGGATGCCTTCAACGGCTGGCAGCTGGTGCGTGAGCTGAAAGAAGCCACAGGCCTTCCCGCCGCCGCATCCTTCAAGCATGTGTCCCCTGCCGGCGCTGCCGTGGGCCTGCCGCTGGATGACACGCTGAAAAAAATCTACTGGGTGGACGATATGGGAGAGCTTTCTCCTCTGGCCTGTGCCTACGCCAGGGCAAGAGGAGCGGACCGGATGTCCTCCTTCGGCGACTTCATCTCCCTGTCCGACGTATGCGACGCAGATACGGCCCGGATTATCAAGCGGGAGGTATCGGACGGAGTGATCGCTCCCGGATATGAGCCGGAGGCTCTGGAAATCTTAAAGAGCAAAAAGAACGGAAATTATAACGTGATTCAGATCGATCCGGACTATCGCCCCGATCCCATTGAACGCAAGCAGGTGTTCGGAATTACCTTTGAGCAGGGAAGAAACGATCTGGCGGTCAATCGGGAGCTGCTGTCAAACGTTGTAACGGAAAATAAGGAGATTCCCGATTCTGCAAAGATCGATCTGATGATCGCTCTGATCACCCTGAAATATACCCAGTCCAATTCTGTCTGCTACGTGAAGGGCGGCCAGGCCATCGGCATCGGCGCCGGACAGCAGTCCAGGGTACACTGCACCAGATTGGCCGGGCAGAAGGCGGACAACTGGTTCCTCCGTCAGGCTCCTCAGGTGCTGGGACTGGAGTTTGTGGACGGGATCAAGAGGGCAGACAGAGACAACGCCATTGACGTATACATCGGTGATGAGTATATGGATGTGCTGGCTGACGGAAGATGGGAGAAGATCTTTAAGGTAAAGCCCCCCGTATTTACCAGGGAAGAAAAGAGGGCATGGCTGGACCGGATGGAGGATGTGGCTTTGGGCTCCGACGCCTTCTTCCCCTTTGGGGACAACATTGACCGGGCCTCCAAGAGCGGAGTGAAGTACATCGCCGAGCCCGGCGGATCAGTAAGAGATGACAATGTAATTGAAACCTGCAACCGCTACGGCATGGCCATGGCGTTTACGGGAATTCGCCTGTTCCATCACTGAGCCGTATGTGAGACTGAAAGAAACTGCCGCGGAAAAGTCTGTGTTTTCCGCGGTATTTTTCTGTCCGGAAAAACTTTTGAAAAATATGGTTGACAGAATGAAAAAGCTATTTTATAATGCTACCATATTAGCACGGTAAAGTGACTGGAAAAAACAGTTTGACGGAGGGTTCGGTATGAAAAAGAGATGGACAGATAGATGGGGAATCAAATGGGCGGCAGCAGCAGCGGCGGCAGCGCTGATGATGAGCGGATGTTCCGCGCTGGGAACTGTGGAGACTCCGGCAGGGGGAGAGGAAGGACTGATGTCCGCTGCAGAAACAGATACGGAGGCGGCGGAGGATTCCGGGAAGAACCGCTTGGAGCAGATCAAGGAAAGGGGTTATCTGGAGGTTGCTACGGAACCGTATTTCGCCCCCAATGAATTCATCGATCCGTCCAAGCAGGGAGACGAGAAGTACGTAGGATCGGATATTGAACTGGCTCACTATATTGCGGACGCCCTGGGAGTGGAGTGCAGGATCGTTCCCCTGGATTTTACGGCGGTGCTCAGCAGCGTGACGGAAGGAAAATACGATATGGCTATTTCCGCTCTGGCTTATACGCCGGCAAGGGCGGAGGCCATGGAACTTTCCAAAGGATATTATTACGATGAGGAAACAGTGTGGTACGGACTGCTGGTTCGGGAAGAGGATACGGACGAGATCAAAACGGCAGATGATCTGGCAGATAAGACCGTAGTGGTTCAGAGCGGTTCTCTTCAGGAACTGTTCCTTCAGGAACAGGTTCCGGCATATAAGGAGGCGAAGCGGGTTTCCGCCACAACCGACGGCTTTCTGATGGTACAGGAAGGGAAAGCGGATGCCTGCATTACGGCAGCTGCCACAGCACAGCTTTACCTGGAGGCCAATCCCAAGTGCGGGATGACCATGGTTCAGGATTTCCGCTTCCTGGTGGACGAATCCACTCAGGGAACCAGAATCGGAATGAAAAAGGGTGAAACGGAGCTGCTGGAGGAAGTGAACCGGATCATTGATCAGATGACGGAAGAGGGACTGTATAAGCAGTGGTATGAAGAGTATTCCCAGTATGCGGCAAGCCTGGGCATCAATTAAGGGAGGATCGTCATGATTGAAACCATTATTAAGATTTTAGCGAAATATGGATATGTATACGTGCAGGGGCTGGCAGGTACTCTGTGCCTGGCGGGAATTACCATTGTGGCGGGAAGCGCTTTGGGAACGGCTCTGGCTCTTATGCGTATGTCAAAGATACGCCCCATGGAATGGTTCGTGAAGGGTTATATCTGGATTTTGAGAGGAACTCCCATTCTTCTTCAGCTGTATTTCTTCTGGATCCTCCTTCCCCGGGTTCTTCCGTTTGAGATTTCTGACGTGGCCTGCATTATTATCGCTCTGATTGTAAATTCCGGCGCCTACGTGGCGGAGATTATCCGGGCCGGCATTCAGGCGGTGGACTCCGGACAGCTGGAGGCAGCCAGAAGCCTGGGCCTTACGGGAGCTCAGGCCATGAGAAAGGTGGTGCTTCCTCAGGCAGTGAGGAATATTCTTCCTGCTCTGGGAAACGAGTTTGTCAATATGATCAAGCAGGTTTCCTTAGCTTCCGTATTCTTTATCAATGAGCTGACCACTTCCTATAAGACGGTGCTGGCAGCCACCTATGTTCCCATTGAACCCATTGTAATCGCCGGACTGATTTACCTGCTGGTGACCACGGTTCTGTCCCAGGCGGTGAATATGATGGAATACAGGATGAGGCTGAGCGAGGGCTGACGGAAGGAAGGAGTACCGTATGAATGACAGAGAATGGTTGGAAGCGTTTATAGAAAAGAATCAGCAGCAGTTTATAGAGGTAAATGACGATATCTGGGGATATGCGGAACTGGCGTTCCGGGAGACCCGTTCTGCCGAGAGGCTGGAAAAAATGCTGGAAAACTGGGGATTCCGGGTGGAGACAGGTGTAGCCGGAATTCCCACCTGTTTTACCGGAACCTACAGCCAGGGAGACGGAAAACCGGTGATGGGAATTCTGGGAGAATACGATGCGCTGGCAGGGCTGAGCCAGAAGGCGGGGACTGCAGTGAAGGAAGAGACGGAGCCGGGCGGAGCGGGCCACGGATGCGGTCACTGCGCGCTTGGCGCCGGAGCTCTGGCTGCCGCTGTGGCGGTGAAGGAGTATCTTGCGGAAACCGGAAAGAGCGGTACGGTGATTTACTTCGGATGTCCGGCGGAAGAGGGAGCCGGTTCCAAGCAGTTTATGGCCAGAGCCGGTGTCTTTGACGGAGTAGACTTTGTATATACGTGGCATCCGGCTACGGTGAATCAGGTGGAAGCCGTTCATTCCAATGCGATTATGGGAGCGAACTTCCGCTTTAAAGGTGTGTCTTCCCATGCGGGTTCCACGCCCTACCTGGGAAGGAGCGCGCTGGATGCCTGTGAGCTTATGAGCGTAGGCTGCAATTACTTAAGGGAGCATGTGATTCCTGAAGCCAGGATCCACTATGCTTATATTGATGCAGGCGGAACGGCTCCCAATGTGGTGCAGGACCGAGCCTGTGTGCGCTATGAGGTGAGAGCGCCCTACGTCTATCAGGTAAAGGAGCTGTTTGAGCGGGTGAAAGAGGTGGCCAGAGGAGCGGCCATTATGACAGGCACTTCCGTAGAATGTGAGCTGGCCATGGCGTTTACGGAATATCTGCCCAACAATGCCCTGGCATCCGTAGCAGACGGATGCATGAGGGAGATCGGCGCTCCCAAATGGACGGAGGAGGACTACCGCCTGGCAAAGGCATTTCTGGACACCTACAACGACGAGACGAAAGCGGGAATCCGCCGCGGGGCGGCAGCCCTTTACGGTGCGGACCGGGTGGAGGAAATTCTGAACGCTCCTTTGGACAGCGAGGTTCATCCTTTTGACCCGAATAAAATCCGGCTTCAGGCCGGTTCCACGGATGTGGGAGACGTGGGCTATGCGGTGCCCACCCTGAATCTGCAGGTGGCCACTGCCTGTGTGGGGAATGTGGGCCATACCTGGCAGATGACGGCCCAGTCCTGCAGCCCGCTGGCTCATAAAGGTCTTCTCACGGCGGCGAAGGTTCTGGCGCTTTCCTGTGTGAGAACCATGGAGCAGCCGGACGTGATCCGCAGAGCCAAGGAGGAGGTGGCCGCCAGAAACGGCGGAAAATATGAGTGTCCCCTTCCGGATTCGGTAAAACCGCCTCTGGATACGTATTGATCAGGAACAAATATGAGATGAAAAAGGGCAGCCGGTTCTTTCGGCTGCCCTTTCAAGCGGGAAATAGAGGTATTTTTAGGGGTGAAACCTTCTTTTTCAGGATTCGCCTTGCTTCTGCTCATCCTGCAGGCCGCAGTCCGGAACGGGCATGGGATAATGACCGTCAAAGCAGGCTTTGCACAGGGAAAGCCCTTCTGTCATATGATCCAGAGCCTCTATGGGAAGATAGGCGAGGGAATCGGCGCCGATGAGAGCGCAGATATCCTCTTCCGAATGAGAGGAAGCGATCAGCTGGCGGTTGGAGGGAACGTCTGTCCCGAAATAGCAGGGGAAAAGGAAGGGGGGAGAGGAGATCCGTACATGGATCTGGGCGGCTCCTGCCTGGCGGAGCATTTTTACCAAGGCTGACATGGTAGTGCCCCGGACCAGAGAGTCATCTACCAGTACGATGTTTTTTTCTTTTACAACAGACGGCAGCACGCTCAGTTTCATGCGGACGGCGTTCTGGCGCTCTTCATCCGTAGGCTTTATAAAGGTCCGCCCCACATAGCTGTTTTTGCAGAAAGCAAGTGCGAAGGGGATGGAGGAGGCTTTGGAAAAGCCGGCGGCGGCGGTCAGGCCGGAGTCGGGAACGCCGGTGACCAGGTCCGCCTGAGCGGGATGAAGCCGGGCAAGGGCTTCTCCGCTCCGGAACCGGGCGTCATAGACGGAAACTCCGTCGATTACGCTGTCAAGGCGGGCAAAGTAGATGTACTCGAACGCACAGTGAGCCGTTTTTACAGGCATGGAAGGAAGAAACCGGGAAGAGAGGCCTTGGGAAGTAATCGTAAGGATCTCCCCGGGGAGAAGATCCCGTATGAACCGGATTCCGAGAGAAGAAAAGGCGCAGCTTTCCGAGGAAAGGAAGTAGGAGGCGTCCTTTTTCCCCAGACAGAGAGGCTTCAGTCCCCAGGGATCACGAACTCCGATCAGCTTTCCGGGACTGGCGACGGCCAGTGCATAACCGCCCATCAGGGACCTTGCCGCATGTTCCACGGCTTCTTCCATAGAAGAAGCCCGGCTCCGTTCTCCGGCGATTCCGCAGGCGATCACCTCAGAATCGACGGCAGTCCGGAAAACGGCTCCTGCCTGTTCCTGCTCTCTGCGGAGCCGGAAGGCGTTGACCAGGTTTCCGTTATGAGCCAGCGCGAAGGCCTCCTCGACATCGTTCCGAACAAGGGGCTGGGCATTTTCGGGAGAGGAAGCTCCGCAGGTGGAATAACGGACATGGCCCACTCCCGGATTTCCCGGCAGGTTCTGAAGAACAGAAGGAGAAAATACCTCGCTGACCAGGCCCAGGCCTTTGTGACAGCGGATATCCTTCAGCGGACCGGAGGCGGAGGAAAGGGCAATGCCGCAGGATTCCTGCCCCCGGTGCTGGAGGGCGGAGAGGCCGCGGCATATAAGGGGTGCCATATCCTTTCCTTCCCCATCATAAGCAGCGAATACGCCGCATTCCTCCCGGAGTCCGGTAAAGGAATCGGCGGAAACAGATTCAGGTGTATTCATGGTGTTCCTCCTTCAGGTTTGAGTGCTGATGACATAAGGTCCGGACAGGCCTCAGGGCGCCGGAGACCGGCGCCCTGAGCGGCTTCGGATATTTTATACGGAAAACAGAAGCCGGTCATAAGTGGGATAAGGAAGGAGCTCATCGGGAATCAGGGCTTCTGCCTGATCGGCATAGGAGCGGATTTCTTCCAGATCCGCCAGAATTGCGTCACGGCAGAATCGAGCGGCTTCCAGGATATCATGGATACCGGAGGCTTCTTTCAGATCAGCGGACAGCTTTTCCGTACCCTGTGTGATGGAATCGTAAAGAGCGGACAGCTTTTCCAGAAGACGGATATCGAAGCCCAGAGACAGGCCCAGCTCTTTTTTCGCCCGGACAGCCGCGGCAGTGTGGCCGATGTGGGCAAGAAGAGCGGGAAGGAGATCCTTTTCCATCATCTCTGTCATGGTCCGGCCTTCCAGCTGCAGGGCTTTGCCGTAGTTTTCCAAAAGGATTTCGTAGCGGGCGTGTATTTCTTCGGGACTGAATATATGGTGCTTGGTGAACAGCTCCACGTTCTTTTCGTCCAGGAGGTGCAAAATGGCGTCAGGAGTGGAAGTAAGGTTCCAGAGCCCGCGGCGGACTGCTTCTTTTACCCACTCTTCCGTATAGCCGTTTCCGTTGAACAGGACCCGTTTATGCTCCGTGACCGCCTTGCGCACCAGTTCCTTTGCCGCTTTTTTTCGCTCGCCGGAAGGCAGCTTTTCCAGCTGCAGGGAGAAGCGGCGGAACATTTCGGCTACAGCGGTGTTCAGCACCACGTTGGGACCGGCAGAGGAAAGGGAAGAGCCGGGCATTCGGAATTCAAACTTATTTCCCGTAAAGGCAAAGGGAGAGGTGCGGTTCCGGTCCGTATTGTCCTTCATGAAATGGGGGAGCACTCTGGCTCCGGTTTCCATCTGTACGGTCTCCGGCTCCGTAAATGCGGTTCCCTTCTCGATGGAAGAGAGCAGGGAGGTAAGCTCATCTCCGAGGAAAACAGACACGATGGCAGGCGGAGCTTCATTGGCTCCCAGCCGATGGTCATTGCCGGCGCTTGCTACGGAAATCCGCATAAGGTCGCCGTATTCGTCCACTGCCTGGATAACGGCTGTCAGAGAAAGGAGGAACGGAAGGTTCTCTCCGGGATTTTTCCCGGGGTTGAGCAGGTTCAGACCGGTATCGGTGATTAAGGACCCGTTGTTGTGCTTTCCGCTTCCGTTGATGCCGTCAAAGGGTTTTTCATGGAGAAGACAGGCAAGACCGTGCTTATCCGCGACCTTTTTCATCATTTCCATGGTCAGCTGGTTGTGATCCACCGCGATGTTGACCGTATCGTAGACGGCGGCCAGCTCATGCTGGGCGGGGGCGACCTCATTGTGCTTTGTTTTTGCGGGGACGCCCAGCTTCCAGAGCTCTTCGTCCAGCTCATGCATATATGCGGAAACCCTGGGGCGGAGCACGCCGAAATAGTGATCTTCCATTCCCTGGCCTTTGGGCGCCGGGGCGCCGAACAGGGTTCTTCCGCAGAATACCAGATCCTTCCGCCGGCGGTACAGCTCTTTGTCAATGAGAAAGTACTCCTGCTCCGGACCTACTGTGGCGGACACCCGGGAGATGTCCTCGTATCCCAGGAGACGGAGAAGACGGACTGCTTCCCGGTTCAGGGTTTCCATGGAACGGAGAAGGGGAGTCTTTTTGTCCAGGGCTTCACCGGTGTAGGAACAGAAGGCAGTGGGAATATAGAGGGTTCCGTCTTTGATGAAGGCGGGAGAGGTGGGGTCCCATGCCGTATAGCCTCTGGCTTCAAAGGTGGCTCTCAATCCTCCGGAGGGGAAGCTGGAGGCGTCCGGTTCCCCTTTTACCAGTTCTTTGCCGGAAAATTCCATGATCGCTTCACCGGGAGACAGGGGAGAGATAAAGCTGTCATGCTTTTCGGCGGTGATTCCGGTCATGGGCTGGAACCAATGGGTGAAATGGGTGGCTCCGTTTTCCACGGCCCACTCCTTCATGGCCACAGCTACGGCATTTGCCACATCCAGCTCCAGATGGGTGCCGTTCCGAATGGTTTTTTTCAGCGCCTTATAAACGTCCCCGGGAAGCTTTGCCCGCATGACCCGGTCGCTGAATACCAGACTTCCGTATAATTCAGGAATATTTTTCATAAAGATCCTCTCCTTTCCGTTGGAAAAACAAAAAAAGGGTGCGTCGGCCAGCCGTTGACCGAAGCACCCTTGCTTTATGTGAAGTAGTATACACAAATCAGAGCAGATGTCAAGCATTTTGGAAAAATAAAATGAAAAAAATTGGGGCTTTACAAATCGGCAAATTTAGAATATGATATTCGCTTATAAAAGAGAAATACAGTTTGAAGAGACAAGGGCGTCTGAAACCGGACGGCCGGGGGATCACCGGCGGTTCAGGGATTAAGACCCCCTTTTTCTGTTTCAGAGAGGAGATCAGGCATATGTCGGTAAAATATGTACTTGTCACAGGAGGAGTGGTATCCGGGCTGGGAAAAGGAATTACGGCGGCTTCTCTGGGAAGGCTTCTGAAGGCCAGAGGATATGGGGTCACCATGCAGAAGCTGGATCCCTACATTAATGTGGACCCGGGAACCATGAATCCCATTCAGCACGGTGAAGTGTTCGTGACGGAAGACGGAACGGAAACGGATCTGGATCTGGGGCATTATGAACGGTTTATTGATGAAAACCTGGGGGCTCATTCCAATGTGACCACAGGAAAGATCTACTGGTCGGTCCTTCACAAGGAACGGAGAGGGGATTACGGAGGCCATACCGTACAGGTGATTCCGCACATTACAAATGAGATTAAAAGCCGTTTTTACCGTTCGGACCGGGAAGAGGACTGCATTGCCATCATCGAGGTGGGGGGAACGGTGGGAGATATGGAAAGCCAGCCTTTTCTGGAAGCGATCCGCCAGTTTCAGATGGAGGTGGGAAGAGAAAACGCCATTCTGCTCCACGTGACCTTGGTTCCTTATCTGAAGGCTTCCGGAGAACTGAAGACAAAGCCCACGCAGGCCAGTGTGAAGCAGCTGCAGGGAATGGGAATCCAGCCGGATATTCTGGTCTGCCGTTCGGAGGTGGAGCTGGGAAGAGACGTGAAGGAAAAGATCGCCCTGTTCTGCAATGTTCCGGCGGACCACGTACTCCAGAACCTGGATGTGGAATATCTGTATGAGGCGCCTCTGGCTATGGAGCAGGAGCACCTGGCAGAGGTAGCCTGCCGGTGCCTGAAGCTTCCCTGCGGCACGCCGGATCTGGAGGAATGGAAACAGATGGTTTGGAACCTGCGGCACCCAAAGAGCTCGGTTACGATTGCTCTCGTAGGAAAATATGTGCAGCTTCATGATGCCTATTTGAGCGTGGCCGAGGCGTTGAAGCACGGGGGAATCGAAAACAGATGCGGCGTGCATATCCGATGGGTGGATTCGGAGCAGGTAACGGACGAAACGGCAGAAAGCCTTCTGGGAGATGCGGATGGGATCCTGGTTCCGGGAGGCTTCGGAAACAGGGGAATCGACGGAAAGCTCCGGGCGATCCGGTATGCAAGGGAAAGACAGATTCCTTATCTGGGAATCTGCCTGGGGATGCAGCTGGCGGTAATTGAATTCGCCAGAAATGCGGCAGGCCTGGAGGATGCGGACAGCACGGAACTGAATCCGGACACCGCCCATCCGGTGATCGCCCTGATGCCGGAACAGAACGGAGTGACGGATCTGGGAGGAACTCTCAGACTGGGAGCTTATCCCTGCGTGCTGGAAAAAGGATCCCTGGCGGAGAAGCTCTATGGGGCCGGACGCACGGAAGAGCGGCACCGCCATCGCTATGAGTTCAACAACGAGTACAGGGAGATTCTGAAGGCTCACGGAATGAAGCTTTCCGGCCTGTCTCCCGACGGAAGGATTGTGGAAATGATTGAGCTTCCGGATCATCCCTACTTCATAGCGACCCAGGCTCATCCGGAGTTCAAATCCAGACCAAATCATGCCCACCCTCTGTTTTCAGGCTTGGTGAGGGCAGCAGCCGAGAGAAAGAAAGGAGCGGACAGCTTATGAAAAAGGGAACAGACCGGCAGGGACTTTACTGCCCCCAAATGGAGCACGATAACTGCGGCATCGGAGCCGTGGTGGACCGCAAGGGGAGAAAAAGCAGGGAAACTGTAGAGAGAGCCCTGAGAATCGTAGAAAATCTGGAGCACCGCGCAGGAAAGGACGCGGAAGGAAAAACAGGAGACGGAGTGGGAATTCTGCTTCAGATCTCGCACCGCTTCTTTTCACGGGTGTGCGGGGAAGAGGGAATCCGGCTGGGAGGAGAACGGGACTACGGAGTGGGAATGTTTTTCTTTCCGGATCATGAACTGAAGCGAAACCAGGCGAAAAAGATGTTTGAGGTGATCGTGGAAAAGGAGGGAATGGAATTTCTGGGCTGGCGCTCCGTGCCGGTGGATCCGTCGGTGCTGGGACAAAAAGCCAGAGGATGCATGCCTTCCATTGAGCAGGGATTTGTGAAGCGGCCGGAGGGAGTGAACCGGGGACTGGATTTTGACCGGAAGCTGTATGTGGTCCGCCGTGTGTTTGAGCAGAGCAATGAGGGAACCTACGTTGTGTCGCTCAGCAGCCGGACCATTGTTTACAAGGGAATGTTTCTGGTGGGGCAGCTGCGGATCTTTTACGGGGATCTGCAGGCGGAGGACTATGATTCCGCCATTGCCATGGTCCATTCCCGATTCAGCACCAATACGGAACCCAGCTGGGAGAGGGCTCACCCCAACCGGCTGATCGTCCACAACGGAGAGATCAATACCATTCGGGGAAACGCAGATAAAATGCTGGCCAGGGAAGAGACTATGGAATCTCCCTGCCTGGACGGAGAACTGCACAAGATCCTGCCGGTGATCAACGCTCAGGGATCGGATTCCGCCATGCTGGACAATACCCTGGAGTTTCTCATGATGAACGGGATGGATCTCCCTTTGGCTGTGATGGTGACCATACCGGAGCCTTGGGAAAACAACCGTGCCATGGCGGAAAAAAAGAGAGAATTTTACCAGTACTACGCTACCATGATGGAGCCCTGGGACGGGCCGGCCTCCATTGTTTTCTCCGACGGGGATGTAATGGGAGCCGTCCTGGACCGAAACGGCCTTCGCCCTTCCAGATATTACGTTTTGAAAGACGGTACGGTGATTCTGGCGTCCGAGGTGGGGGTTCTTCCCGTTCCGGAGGAAGAGATCGTGCTGAAGGAAAGGCTCCATCCCGGGAAGATGCTCCTGGTGGATACCAGAGCGGGAAAGATCATTCACGATGAAGAGCTGAAAGGGCATTACGCGTCAGCGAAGCCTTACGGAGAATGGCTCAGCGGCGGCCTGGTACGTCTGGAGGACTTAAAGCTTCCCAACAAAAAAGCTCCCGTTCACACGCCGGAGCAGAGAGCAAGACTTCAGAAGGCATTCGGATATACCTATGAAGAATACCGTACGTCCATTCTTGGAATGGCTCTCAACGGAGCGGAAAGCATCCGGGCCATGGGATCGGATATTCCTCTGGCAGCTTTATCGGAAGAGCCGCAGCCCCTTTTTGCCTATTTCAAGCAGCTGTTTGCCCAGGTGACCAATCCGCCGATCGATGCCATCCGTGAGGAGATCGTGACCAGCACGGCGGTCTATGTGGGCAGAGACGGCAATCTGCTTGAGGACAGGGCGGAGAACTGCCAGGTTCTGAAGATCAGTCAGCCCATTCTGGGGAATACGGATATGCTGAAGCTGAAAGAACTGAAAGACGGGCGGCTGAAAACGGCGGTAGTTCCCATCATCTATTACAAAAGTGCCCGGTTGGAAAGAGCGGTGGAACACCTGTTTGTGGAGGTGGACAAGGCTTACCAGGACGGGGCGGCCATTCTGATTCTTTCTGACCGGGGCGTGGATGAGAACCATGTGGCCATTCCCTCTCTGCTGGCGGTCTCCGCCGTGCATCAGCACCTGGTTCGGACGAAGAAGCGTACGGCCATGTCTCTGATTCTGGAATCGGGAGAACCAAGAGACGTTCACCATTTTGCCGCTCTTTTAGGCTACGGAGCCAGTGCGGTCAACCCGTACCTTGCGCTGGAAACCGTAGGACAGCTGATTGAAGAAGGGATGCTGGACAAAGACTATGGGGCGGCGGAACAGGATTACCGCAGCGCCGTTCTTCACGGAATCGTGAAGATTGCATCCAAAATGGGGATTTCCACTCTTCAGTCCTACCAGGGGGCAAAGATCTTTGAGGCAGCAGGAGTTTCAAGAGAAGTCATTGACCGATATTTTACCGGGACGGTGAGCAGAATCGGCGGAATCACTCTGGAGGATATGGCCCGGGAGGCGGACCGTCTTCATTCCAGGGCCTTTGACCCTCTGGGCCTGTGGACGGATCTGACCTTTGACAGTGAAGGAACCCACAAGATGAGAAGTCAGGGAGAGCTTCACCGTTACAACCCGGAGACGATCCACCTTCTCCAGCAGGCTGTGCGCACAGGAGATTACGGTCTGTTCAAAGAATACACGAAGGCTGCGGACCGGGAAAGCTTCGGAAATATCCGGAGCCTGTTTGAATTGGTTCCCGGTACAAAACCCATTCCCCTGGATCAGGTAGAGACGGCAGAGTCTATTGTGAAGAGATTCAAAACGGGAGCCATGTCCTACGGATCCATTTCCCAGGAAGCTCACGAAGCTCTGGCCGTTGCCATGAACCGGCTGGGAGGAAAATCCAATACGGGAGAGGGAGGAGAAAGCGAGGAACGGCTGGATTCTGCCGGAACGGAAAATGACCGCTGTTCCGTGATCAAGCAGGTCGCTTCCGGCCGGTTCGGCGTTACCAGCCGCTATCTGGTAAGCGCCGGGGAGATTCAGATCAAAATGGCTCAGGGAGCAAAACCGGGAGAGGGAGGTCACCTTCCGGCAGGAAAGGTCTACCCATGGATTGCCAAAACCCGTCACTCCACCCCGGGAGTGAGCCTGATCTCTCCGCCTCCCCATCATGATATCTACTCCATAGAAGACCTGGCCCAGCTGATCTTTGACCTGAAAAATGCCAATCGAAACGCCAGGATTTCCGTAAAGCTGGTAAGCGAGGCCGGCGTGGGAACGGTAGCGGCCGGGGTGGCAAAGGCAGGAGCCCAGGTGATTCTGATTTCCGGAGCGGACGGAGGCACGGGAGCGGCGCCGGGCAGCTCCATTTACAATGCGGGACTGCCCTGGGAGCTGGGAGTAGCGGAAACCCATCAGACACTGATGAAGAACGGACTGCGGGAGATGGTTGCCGTTGAGGCGGACGGAAAGCTGATGACCGGCTGGGACGTGGCGGTGGCCGCTATGCTGGGAGCGGAGGAATTCGGCTTTGCCACGGCTCCGCTGGTGGCCTTGGGCTGCGTGATGATGAGGGTATGCAACCTGGATACCTGTCCTATGGGAATCGCCACCCAGAATCCGGAGCTGAGAAAGCGCTTTTCCGGAAAGCCGGAATATGTGGAGAACTTTATGCTGTTTATTGCGGAAGAGCTGAGAGAGTACATGGCCCGCCTGGGAATTCCCACCGTAAGGGAACTGGTGGGACGAACCGATCTGCTGAGAAAGAAAGCGGAGGCGCAGGGCAGCCGTCCTTCCCGCATCGATGTGACTGCAATTCTGGAAGGCGGGCGGAAGGGGGCTGTTTTCTGCCCGGAAAAGGCTTATGATTTTCGCCTGGACCGTTCTCCGGACGTGAGGGTCCTGCTTCCCGCATTCCGGGAGTCCATGGAAAAGGGAACGGCAAAGACTGTTGCCCTGGAAGTATCCAACACGGACCGGGCTTTCGGAACGATTCTGGGATCGGAGATTACCAGATCCCGCAAGGATGGGTTTCCCGACGGCACCTTTACCGCTCTCTGCCGGGGAGCGGGAGGACAGAGCTTCGGCGCGTTTATTCCTAAGGGGCTTACCATAAAGCTTTCCGGGGACAGCAACGACTATTTCGGCAAGGGGCTTTCTGGGGGAATTCTGGCGGTAGCGCCCCCAAAAGAGGCGGCCTATCAGCCGGACAGAAATATTATCGTGGGAAATGTGGCTCTTTACGGAGCTACGTCAGGAGCCGCCTACATCAACGGAATTGCGGGAGAGCGGTTCTGCGTGCGCAATTCCGGCGCCAATGCGGTGGTGGAGGGCGTAGGAGACCACGGCTGTGAATACATGACCGGCGGCCGCGTTGTGGTGCTGGGAAGGACAGGAGAAAACTTTGCTGCGGGAATGAGCGGAGGAATCGCTTATGTGCTGGATGAAAAAAATGAGCTGTACCGTCATCTGAATCGGGAAATGGTGTCCATGGAGCAGGTGGAAAACCGTTATGACAAACAGGAGCTGAGAGAACTGATCCGGCTCCATGCAGAATACACCGGATCGGAAAAGGGTCGGGAAATTTTGGAGCATTTCACCGAGTATCTTCCCAAATTCAAAAAAATCATTCCGGACGATTACCGCAAGGTTATGCTCCTGTGCGCCAGACTGGAGGAGCAGGGACTGACGGGAGAGCAGGCCCAGATTGAAGCGTTTTATGAGAGTACGGGAAATAAGAGGGAGGCGTAAAAATGGGAAAGCCAACAGGTTTTTTGGATTACGGCAGGGAGAACGGAAGAGTGCTCCCTCCGGAAGAGAGAATAAAGAATTTCAGGGAATTCCACGGCAGCCTTCCGGAAGAGCGGAGAAGGCTCCAGGGAGCCAGGTGCATGGACTACGGAGTTCCGTTCTGCCAGTCGGCGGTCCGTCTGGGCGGAATGATATCCGGCTGTCCTTTAAGAAATCTTGTGCCGGAATTCAATGATCTTGTTTTCAGGGGAAACTGGGAGCAGGCCTACAGACGTCTGAACAAGACAAACTGTTTTCCTGAATTCACGGGAAGAGTCTGCCCGGCTCTCTGTGAGGCGGCCTGTACCTGCGGCATTTACGGAGATCCTGTGTCCACAAAGGAAAATGAGCTGTACATCATCGAGACGGCCTTCGCAGCCGGATGGGTCCGGCCGGAGCCTCCGGAAACGCGGACGGGAAAAAAGGTGGCGGTAATCGGTAGCGGGCCTTCCGGTCTGGCAGCGGCCTTTCTCTTAAACAGGAGAGGCCATGAGGTGACGGTGTTTGAAAGAAGCGATCGTCCGGGAGGACTTCTGATGTACGGGATTCCCGGCATGAAGCTGGACAAGGCTGTGGTGGAGCGGCGGATCAGGCTGATGGAGGCGGAGGGCGTCTGCTTCCGCCTGGGGACGGATGTGGGAAAAACGGTGTCGGCGGAAGAACTCCGCAGAGACTATGACAGACTCCTGCTCTGCTGCGGAGCGAGCAAGCCAAGGGACATTCCGGTTCCGGGCAGGGAAGCGGGAGGCATATACTTTGCCGCGGATTTTCTGTCTGCGGTGACCAGAAGTCTGCTGGAATCCGGTCTGCAGGATAAAAAGTATCCTGCGGTGAAGGGCAAACGAGTGGTGGTCATCGGAGGGGGAGATACGGGCAATGACTGTGTGGGAACAGCGATCCGCCTTGGAGCCAGATCGGTGGTCCAGCTGGAGATGATGCCGGAGCCTCCGGAGGAGAGAACGGCGGGGAATCCCTGGCCGGAATGGCCCATGACGAAGAAAACGGACTACGGGCAGGAGGAAGCCCGATGCGTTTACGGAGAAGACCCGAGGCGGTACGGCACCACGGTCACCGCTTTTCTTCCGGGAAAACGGGGAAATGTGGCAAAAGTCCGCATTGTGGAGCTGGCGGAGGAAAGGGAGGCGGGACGCCGGAAAATGGTTCCCAAACCGGGGACGGAGCGGGAAATTCCGGCAGACCTGGTTCTGATTGCCGCAGGCTTTTCCGGGGCGGAGGAGTACGGAGCCGAAGCGTTCGGACTGGCCCTGGATGAAAGAGGAAGAGTGGTCTGCAGAGAGGAGAGCCATGCTACGTCCGATCCGGCTGTTTTTGCGGCAGGAGATATGAGGAGAGGTCAGTCTCTGGTGGTGTGGGCCATAAGAGAAGGACTGGAGGCAGCCGCTCAGGTGGATGCTTCCCTTATGGGATATTCCAATTTGGAGGGAGGAAAAAACAGGAATGAGAGATGAAGGATTGGGCAGAATTCTGAACAGAATGGAGGAAGAGGAGGCAGGCTCCGTCAGCCTTCAGTTTACGGATATTACCGGAACGCTGAAAAGTGTTTCCGTGACTTTGGACCGATTAAAGAGGCTCAGCGAGGAACCGGTGTTTGTGGACGGGACTTTTCTGGCCGGACGGGACGGCGAAGACGGGGTTGAGCTGCTTCTTCGCCCTGATCCGTCCACCTTTTCCATTCTTCCCTGGAAGACCCAGAACGGAGGCGGGGCAAGAATGTTCTGCAGCCTCTGCAGGGAGGACGGAACTCCCTTCCGTGAGGACTCCAGAGCTGCTCTGAAGTCTGCGGAGGAGAAGGCGGCGGATCTGGGATATCAGCTCTACGTTCAGCCGGAATGTGAGTTTTTCCTGTTTCATACGGACGATGACGGGCAGCCTACCTCACTCACCCACGAACGGGCGGGATATCTGGAGGCCGGTCCGGTGGACCTGGGAGAAAATGCCAGGAGAGAGATGGTGTCCGTACTGGAGGAGACGGGGGTGAAGGTGGAGGTTTCCCGCCATGAGATTTCTCCCGGGCAGCACAGCATCGATCTGGGGCGGATGAGGCTTCTGGAGGCTGCGGACGGGATTGCTGCGTTCAGAACCGTTGTGAGAGCAGTGGCGCGCCGCCATGGGCTTCACGCCACTTTTATGCCGAAGCCTCTGGGGAACGCAGAGGGCTCCGGGATACATCTTCATTTCACCCTGTTCCGAAACGGAGAAAACGTATTTTCCTCAGGAGACCGGAGAAGGTTCTCTGAGCTGGCGGAATGGTTCGCGGGAGGCCTTCTGAACCATATGGAGGCCATGACCGCAGTGGCTAATCCGCTGGTGAATTCCTATAAGAGACTGGTGTCGGGAACGAAGGCTCCCACGGATCTTCTCTGGTCTTCAAGGAGGGAAAATGCGCTGATTAGGATTCCTCCCGTGCGGGGAATGCGTACCCGAGTGGAATACCGCGGGGCGGACGGAGCAGCCAATCCTTATCTGCTTTTGGCCCTCTGCCTGGAGGCCGGGATGGACGGAATCAGGAACCAGACAACCTTTCCGGAGGGGATTTCTCAGGGAAGAATCCCGGCCAGTCTGGAGGCGGCGCTGGAGCATTTTAAAAGAGACGGTTTTGTCAAAGCAGCTCTCGGAGAGGAACTCTGCTCCCGATATGCGGCCTGCAGGGAGGAGGAGTGGCGCCGGTACGAGAGACAGGTCACGGAATGGGAGCTTCAGGAGTATCTGTACCGGTACTGATCGAACAGAAGGGGAGGAGAGAGATGAAGGGCATCATCATCGCGTTTTCCCGGGAGGAGGACGGAAAAAATGTGAAGCGGGCATTGGAAAGAAACGGATATGAGAATCTGACTCTGTGCACGTCCTCTTCCCAGGCTCTTCAGGAGGCAGCCCTTATGGAGGAGGGAATCCTGATCTGCGGCGTGCGTCTGAAGGAGACGCACTGCTCTGAACTGCGGGAATACCTGCCGCCTGCCGTGGAGCTTCTCGTGATCGGTACGGAGGCCAGACTGTCCGGCTGCCCGCCGGACGTCATGACGGTAACGGCCCCTGTGCGGGTGTATGAACTGATCAACACCGTGGGGATGATGCTGGGGGAAAAACCGCCGAATGTACGCGGCAGAAAGACAAGAAGCGGAGAAGACGAGAGAGCGGTCCTCAGGGCGAAGCGGCTGCTGATGGAGAGGAACCGTCTGACGGAGGAGGCGGCCCACCGATATCTGCAGAAGCGCAGCATGGAAACGGGACGAACCATGGGAGAGACGGCGCGGATGGTTCTTCTCCTCTATGAAAATGACTAGGAGGAATGACTATGATCAATAAAAATTACCGGAAACTCCAGGGGAGCTATCTTTTTTCTGAGACGGCCAGACGGACTGCCGCCTTTGCCCAGGCCCATCCGGAGCGCAGTCTGATTCGGCTGGGAATCGGGGATGTGACCCTTCCCTTGGTTCCGGCTGTGAGGGAAGCCATGCACCGGGCTGTGGATGAGATGGGGCAGGCGGAAACCTTCCGCGGCTACGCGCCGGAGCAGGGATATGAATTCCTGCGGGAGGTGATCGCTGAAAAAGACTACGGAGCCAGAGGATGTGCGGTGGACAGGGATGAAATCTTTATTTCCGACGGCGCAAAATGCGACTGCGGAAATATTCAGGAGATATTCGGGCTGGATGTGAAAATCGCGGTCTGCGATCCGGTGTATCCCGTATACCTGGACACCAACGTGATGGCGGGGAGGACGGGAGATTTCTGCAGAGACTCGGGACGGTACGGGGGAGTGACCTATATGCCCTGCACCCTGGAGAACGGATTTCTGCCTGAAATTCCGGAACGTATGCCGGAGCTGGTATATCTGTGCTTTCCCAATAATCCCACCGGCTCCGCCATCCGGAAGGAGGAGCTGCAGAGGTGGGTGGATGCGGCCAACAAAAACGGCTCCGTCCTGCTTTATGACGCCGCCTATGAGGCTTACATTGCGGAGGAGGGGATTCCCCACAGCATCTATGAATGCGACGGGGCCCGCACCTGCGCCATAGAGTTCCGCAGCTTTTCCAAAAATGCAGGCTTTACGGGAGTAAGACTGGGCTTTACCGTCATTCCCTCAGAGCTTGTAAGAGACGGCGTGAGCCTGAGAGATCTCTGGTTCCGAAGACAGGGAACAAAGTATAACGGGACTCCCTACATTGTGCAGAGGGCCGGCCAGGCGGTGTACGCGCCGGACGGACAGAGGCAGATCAGAGAGCAGATCGGTTATTACATGAAAAATGCGGCGGTGATTAGGGAAGGCCTGCTTTCCTGCGGGTATCAGGCGTCCGGAGGAGTAAATTCCCCGTATATCTGGCTGAAAACTCCCGATGGGATGACATCCTGGCAGTTCTTTGACCTCCTTCTGGAGCAGGCCGGGGTAATCGGAACTCCGGGATCGGGCTTCGGCCCGTCCGGAGAGGGATATTTCCGCCTGACGGCATTTGGAAGCCATGAGAGCACGCTGGAGGCTGTGGACCGGATTCGCCGCATGTAAGGGCTGTTTTAAGTTAAAAGACCGAAAAGAATCATAAAGTCTGAAAATAATGCTTGACATTCTGAAACGGGCCGACTATAATACAGAGCCATAAAGAAAATCAAACAAAACCAAAGGCAGCGAAAGAGACTCACCCTTGGGGAGCCGACAGGAAGCGGACGTCACCGACTGAGAGCGTCTGCAGGAAGAAAGAGGGAAGGGAACACTCCGGAGCCGGCCGTCCGAACCGTAAGTAGGGCGGCACGTGGACTGCGCGTTAAGCGGGAAGACGTTTCGGGTGTTGGCCCGGCAGCAGGCAAGGTGGTCTGAGAACGCGGAGGATAGGATTCCGCTTCAGGCCGGTTCACGTCTGCGGCGTTCTTCATGAGAGGCCAAAGCGGCCCGGCCCTTTTGCGGCGGCCGGAAACGCAGGCAATGCGGGTGGTACCGCGGGAATGATCCCGTCCCGGAAGATTCATAAAATGTGAATGTTCCGGGACTTTTTTTGCGTCCGAAAACAGGACCTGCACGGAAGAAATTCCGGAACGGAAAGGATGAATGTATGAAACAGATCACAGGAATCACAAAACAGGAGAGCTTCCGGCTCAGCCGGATGACAGATCGGACGGAAGAAGGAGCTTTTGTGCGGGCTGAAGGCGCGGTGCACCGGGTGAGGAATCTGGGAGAGGTGGTATTTGTGGTGCTGCGCCAGAGAGACGGACTGATACAGACCGTGTTTGACCGAAAGAGATTTGAGGAGAGCGGAGAGATCCGGGAAGGCGGAGCTTTGAGGACGGAGGGACGTATAAGAAGAGAGGGGCGGGCGCCGGGAGGAGCGGAGATCATCGTAGAGAAGGCGCAGGTGCTGTCCGTGCCTGCTGCCTCCCTTCCTCTTCCCGTGGACAGAAATATTCGGACCGCCTCTCTGGAGGCGCGGCTGGATCACCGTGCCATATCCCTGCGGAATATGAAAGAACGGGCTGTGTTTCGAATCCAGGAGGGACTGGTAAGAGGGTTCCGGGATTATCTTTACGGTCAGGGATTTACGGAGATTCATACGCCGAAGCTGGGGGCAAAGGGAGCGGAGGGAGGAGCGAATATTTTCAAGCTCAGCTATTTTCATAAGCCGGCGGTGCTGGCTCAGAGTCCCCAGTTTTATAAGCAGATGCTGGTGGGAGTGTTCGACCGGGTTTTTGAGACCGGGCCGGTGTTCCGGGCCGAAAAGCACAATACCAGAAGACACCTGAACGAATATACCAGTCTGGATCTGGAGATGGGATATATTGACAGTATGGAGGAAATCATGGAGACGGAAACGGAATACCTGCGGTACGCCATGGCTCTGTTAAACCGGGAGTACGAAAGGGAACTGAAGCTTCTGAACTGCGAACTTCCCAGGATAGCCTCCATCCCGGCGCTCCGCTTTGACGAAGCCAAGAAACTTGTGGCAGAGCTTTACGGCCGTCCGGCCAGAGCCCCCTATGATCTGGAGCCGGAGGAAGAGGAACTTATCGGCCGCTACGGAAGGGAACATCTGAACAGCGATTTTGTTTTCATCACCCACTATCCTTCCAAAAAGCGTCCGTTCTACGCCATGGACGATCCGGAGGACAGCCGCTTTACTTTAAGCTTCGATCTCCTCTGCAGGGGTGTGGAGGTCACCACGGGAGGACAGAGAATCCATGATTACGGGATGCTGCGCAAGAAAATGGAAGCCCGGGGGATGTCGGAAGAGGGAATGGAAGGGTATCTGGAGGCGTTTCGCTGCGGGATGCCGCCTCACGGAGGGCTGGGAATCGGGCTTGAGCGCCTGACAGTTCAGTTGCTGGGAGAAGACAATGTAAGGGAAGGCTCTTTGTTCCCCAGAGATATGGGAAGACTGACGCCGTAGAAGCAGGAGGAATGAGAAATGGCAGAAAAGATGGACGAGAGAATACTGGAGAATGTTCTTGCGTTGGCAAAGCTTGAAATCCCGGAGGGAGAAAGGGAAGAGGTGCTCCGGCAGATGCGGAGGATGCTGGACTACGTGGAAAAGCTGAAAGAGCCCGATACTTCGAATACGGAACCCACGATCCATCCATGGAAGGCGGAAAATGTTTTCCGCGAGGATGAAGTGACAGGAAGAGACTGCCGGGATGAGCTCCTTGCCGGAGCTCCAGAGGAGAAAGACGGGCAGTATGCGGTGCCGAAGACGGTAGAATAGGAGGCAGGAAAATGAAAATATGGGAGATGACGGCGTCGGAGCTGGGACGGAGCATACGGGCCGGAGAGATCAGCAGTGAGGAGGCGGTGAGGTCTTTCCTGGAACGGACGGAGGAAACGGAGCAAAGGATTCATGCGTTTGTAAATCTGGACGGGGATCGGGCAATTGCGGAAGCCAGAGAGGCAGACCGAGGAATTCGGGAGGGACGATTTAAGAGCCGTTTGGCAGGAGTTCCCATAGGGATCAAGGATAATATCTGCACAGAGGGGATTCCTACCACCTGCTGCTCCAGGATCCTGGAAGGGTTTACGCCGCCTTATTCTGCGGAAGCGGTGAAGAAGCTGAAGGAGCAGGGGGCGGTGATTCTGGGAAAGACCAATATGGATGAGTTTGCCATGGGGAGCACTACGGAAACCTCCTGCTTCGGCCCGACGAGAAATCCCTGGGATCTGAGCCGGGTTCCGGGCGGGTCATCCGGCGGTTCCTGTGCGGCTGTGGCTGCGGGAGAGTGCCCGGCAGCGCTGGGTTCCGACACGGGAGGCTCCATCCGTCAGCCGGCTTCCTGGTGCGGAGTAACGGGAATCAAGCCCACCTACGGGGCAGTTTCCCGATATGGACTGATTGCATACGGTTCATCCCTGGATCAGATCGGTGCCGTCGGAAGGAATACGGAGGACAGCGCTCTTCTTCTGGATGGGATCATGGGAAAGGACCCGAAGGATGCCACCAGTAGAAGCCGGCGGCATGACCTTCCCCTTCGGCCGGAGGGACGGGAAGCGGAAGGAGTCCGGAGAGGAATTGCCGAGGCGTGCGTCGGGGAAGGCACCGACCCGGATATAATGAAAGCGGCTTAGGATGGCGCGGCGCGT
>CALWEP010000110.1 GCA_944377325.1 uncultured Lachnospiraceae bacterium | reverse complement strand
CATCTTTCCCCGGACCGGGAAACGGCGGAGAAAGTTGGGCGCCGGCATGGGGAACCTGTGATCTATCTGGTGGATGCCGGACAGATGCACCGGGACGGATACCTCTTTTATTTGTCCGCCAATGGAGTCTGGCTGACAAAGGTGGTTCCTGCGACCTACCTGAAACGCTTGGAGGATGAATCAAAACCGAATTGACCTATCCTACCGTTATGGCTGCAGAAAGTATTTTGAAAGCTATTTTTACTCTGGGAATCGAAACAAACGGAGTGCCACTGACTGCGGAGATGCTTTCCTTCTGCGGAGAGGCAGCTTTATGAAGAAATATATATTTTTATTGCTGCTGCGTTTATTGGGGGCATGCCGCCCCTTATCAATAATTAAAGAAGTATAGCCTAAAGAGAAAATTTCTTCATCCCCAGGGTTCCAATGTTTCGAAAGCCAGCCCTATTTTAATTTCTTTACAGTATATTCAGCCAGTCCGGCGCTTACGATAAATGCAATGATCCAGCAGGCGATTGCCAAAAGGTCGGTTAACACACTTAGCGTGTTTCTGAAAACCAAATCAATAAAATAACAGAAAATAAGGAAATATACTACCGTAAGAAAAATAGTAAGAATCTTGTCTTTCATAAAATTTTGCCCCCTATTCTCCAATCTCAATTTGCCGCTCTGATTATAATGAAAGTATAGAAGAAACGTTCAGATTAATCAATCTCATTTTGGTATGATTTGTAATATGAATGGGGGAGCTGTACAGGGGGCTGTTTGCCGCCGGTGAGCTAAAAGTGGGAAGGGGAATGGTTCAGCTTTTTCTGAGCTTGTAAACAGCAATCAGCAAATCCCTGCGATATTTGGCGGGATAGGACTTGATGTCCGGAGCGGAAAGCATACCATGTATGAATTTCTTATGGGAACCGGTATCGGAAACGCTCAGTACTGGAGGATATATTATTCTCCTGATGATGTCCCCTTCCCATATCAGAGTGGAGACGTACCGTTAATTGCCAATGATAAAGGCAGCTGGACATGGCAAACAGAGGGAGATAATCATGGAACAACGAAGAAAATAACCGAAAAATGGTATTACTTTGAAGCGAGTTTTTAACCGCAGAGGAGGATTTGATGAGATATTTAGACCAGGTAAGGGCACCGGAACAACATTATTCTCAAACGCAAAAAGTGCTTTTTACGGTGGGAGCTTTGATGCTTGGGATCAGTTTGGGGATATTTTCAAAATATTTGGATTATCGTCAAGCTGAACTTCCGGATTTTCTCATGCTGATAGACGGAGCCTTGGATATACATAATTTCCTGGGAACTTTTGCCCCCTGGATCGTTCTTGCGGTGTTCCTATCCGTAAAAAGCAGCAGCTCCGTTCGCGCCGGAATCAATGTATTTGTATTTTTTGCGGGAATGGTTGCCAGCTATTATTGGTATTCGAGCTTTGTGGCAGGCTTTTTTCCAAAAAGTTATGCCATGATATGGGCCGGGTTTACCGTCCTGTCTCCATTTTTAGCGTTTTTCTGCTGGTATGCAAAAGGAAAAGGCTGGTTGTCATTTATTATTTCTGCTGGAATTTTAGGATTTATGATTAACAGCACGATCTCCTATGGAATGTGGTACGCTGATATCCGTTCATGGCTGCATTTACTGACTTTGATTTTGGGCATAATAGTAATTGTTTTGAACAAGTCCGTCAAAGAGACCGCCTGTCTGCTTGCTGCTGCGATCCCTGCTGCCGTTTTGCTGGACATCCTTATCCCCTTCGGCTTTTAGGAGAACGATCCCCAATTTACCATGTACCAAACAAAATTTGATTGACAGCAGCCGCTTCCACAGCAACTGCGAGTTGCTTCTTAAAACAAGGTTTTAAACTTATAATGAATCATAACATATTCATTAGGAGGAGCTGGCATGGAAACACGAGATATTCTCAAGAATTTGCGTGAAAAAAATAATCTTACTCAGGAAGAACTGGCAGAACGGATACAAGTAACCAGACAGGCGGTTAGCCGCTGGGAAACGGGAGAAACGCAGCCCAATACCGATACATTGAAATTATTGTCTCAGGTTTTTGATGTGTCAATCAACACACTTCTGGGTTCTCCCCGGCAGCTGGTTTGTCAGTGCTGCGGAATGCCATTGAATGAGGATGGTCTAATTAGCCGAGAACCAGATGGAAATTACAACGAGGACTATTGCAAATGGTGCTATGCGGATGGGAAATTTGCGTATCAGACCAAGGAAGCTTTGCTGGATTATCTGGTTGCGAATATGCCTAACCCCGATAACGCAGATGAAGAAACCAGACGCAGTCAGTTTGATTGGTATCTATCTCAGTTAAGGCATTGGAAATAAGACAGACCTACCGGTTTGGAGGTTTATTTCATTGCAAGAAAAAAGAATACCCAATAAAACACAGTCCTTTGAGAAATAATGGGTCTAAATGGGAGAATGATTACCGAGCAGGAAGATCTGGCGGATATAAGGTCTGGCTTTGCGTGGGCCCGCCGACTCCATACGCGTAATCAGTCTGGAGGATAATATGTTTATCAATATTTATTTCGGCAGTCAGAAGATTTAAATATCAAGCATTTTACCGCACTCAATGAGGAATGGTTAGAATTTATTAGAGAAAATTTGTCGAGGTAATAAAGAAATTGGAAAAGGTGATCTTTATGAAGAATAAATATATGCTTGTATTTGTTTTTTTACTGCTATGCTTACTATGTTCATGCCGTCCATCAAAAAACAAGGAAACTACTCCTACTGGATATCCTCCTGATGAAATAGATCAACCACAGATTATGTATAATAATATGATTTTCTATTACTGGGCAACTGGTTTTGACGAAGAATTACCAGATGAATATGAATACATTGGAGAAGTTAAATCAATAGATAATAAGAAGCAGCCCTTAAAAAATTATGAGGGAAGTCGTTTAGAAGTTGGGCCAAAAATTTATGCAAACGATGAAAATCCTGAAATCATTTATATAAAATATGAAAATGGTTATGCACGTTTTTCGTCATCGTATATTGAAGAAGAATAGTATTTAATATATGTAAAAACTATAGGGCCTTTGTGCCAATTACAGAAAGACATCAAACTTTAAATATGGGTTTGGTGTTTTTTGCTGGAAAAAGGCGGAAGGAGGTATCTAAATGCGGAGAAAAACATGAATTCTGAATGTCGGCGCGAACAAAGTATGGGCCTGTATAAGTGCGGCAGAAAACGAAAGGGTCTTTGAACCTTGGAGTACATTAACGGTAAATCTTAGCCAAAAACTTGAAAAAGACGGTGCATTTATTGATACGAACAACAACAGAAAGAGTATTTTACCATGGCTGATCCGATACCAACAGGTAAACTGGGAAAAAGCGGCTGCTTATTCTTAGACGCGCTGGATGGAATCAGTTTCATATAAATCTCAAATATTCAGATATTGACTTTACTGCAAATACCATTTATATTGATAGGCAGTTAGGCAGAGCCATCAAAGACGAAGCGGAAGAGAATCTTACGTGGGAAAGCATTCGTCCAAAAAACACGGAAAAATTGGGACGGGATGAACTGTTTCTTCCATTTACGGATGAAGATTATCAGTTAATCATTGCATAATTATACCAAAACGTCCCATTGCTCCCACTTCGTATCAAAAATCAGCCTTTTCAGGCAGCTGTCGTCGAAGAGCAAAATCAGGCCTGAAACAGGCGGAAAATACCCGCAGATTCAGTCCCAAAAAGGCTTTTACAATCCCTGAAGAAGAGAAATTTAAGTTTGTGTAAATTGAACAAAAAAAGGTAGTTAAAACATGAGAAAACTTGCGTTAAGTGATGAAATTTTGTTAAGTATTGACAAACCTGCCCGGTATATCGGCGGTGAGGTCAACATGGTGGTAAAGGACCCCAAAAAGGTGGATGTACGCTTCGCAATGTGCTTCCCGGATGTATATGAGATCAGTATGTCCCATCTTGGTCTGCAGATCCTGTACGATATGTTTAACCGGAGAGAGGACGTTTACTGTGAGCGGGTCTTTTCCCCATGGGTGGATCTGGACCGGGTGATGCGGGAGAAAAAAATCCCGCTGTTTGCCCTGGAAAGCCAGGATCCCATCAGGGAATTTGACTTCCTGGGAATCACCCTTCAGTATGAAATGTGTTATACCAATATTCTCCAGATTCTGGACCTGTCAGGAATTCCCCTCCATGCCTGCGACCGGACGGAGGAAGATCCCATTGTGATCGGCGGAGGCCCCTGCGCTTACAATCCGGAGCCTCTGGCGGAGTTCTTTGACCTGTTTTATATCGGAGAAGGGGAGACCCAGTATGACCGCCTGTTCGATATCTATAAGGAAAACAGGAAAAACGGCGGCAGCCGGATGGATTTCCTGGAGAAAGCGGCTGAGCTTCCCGGTATGTATGTTCCTGCGTTCTATGATGCGGAATACAATGAGGACGGGACGCTTCGCTCCTTTACGCCCAACAATCCCCACGCCTCCGCAGTGATTACCAAGGAGCTGGTGATGGACATGGACAGCGCCACCTATATCAGCAAGCCTGTGGTGCCCTTTATCAAGGTGACCCAGGACCGGGTGGTGCTGGAGATCATGAGAGGCTGCATCCGGGGATGCCGGTTCTGTCAGGCCGGCAATGTGTACCGTCCTTTGAGGGAGCACAGTCTGGAATATCTGAAGGACTATGCCGTGCAGATGCTAAAGAGCACCGGTCATGAGGAGATCTCCTTAAGCTCCTTGAGCTCCAGCGATTATACCCAGCTGGAGGGGCTGGTGAATTTCCTGATCGATGAATTCAAGGGAAAGGGAGTGAACATTTCCCTGCCGTCCCTTCGCATCGACGCCTTTACTCTGGACGTGATGAGCAAGGTGCAGGATGTGAAAAAGAGCAGCCTGACCTTCGCGCCGGAGGCCGGTTCCCAGCGCCTTCGGGATGTGATCAATAAGGGACTTACGGAAGAATCCATTCTGAAGGGAGCGGCGGACGCCTTCCACGGCGGCTGGAACCGGGTAAAACTCTACTTCATGCTGGGGCTTCCCACAGAGACTGTGGAAGACATGGAAGGAATTGCCCTGCTGGCGGAGAAGGTTGCGGAAACCTATTATGATGAGCTTCCCAAGTCGGAGAGACAGGGAAAGGTTCAGGTAGTGGCCAGTTCTTCCTTCTTCGTTCCCAAGCCCTTTACGCCCTTCCAGTGGGCCAGAATGTGCACCAAGGAAGAATTCCTGGAAAGGGCCTATATTGTAAAGAACAAATTCAAAGAGATGCGCAACTACAAGAGCCTGAAATACAACTGGCATGAGGCGGATCTGACCGTATTGGAGGGCGTGCTCGCCAGAGGTGACCGGAAAGTGGCTGCCGTGGTGGAAGAGGCTTACAAAAACGGCGCTCTTTATGACTCCTGGTCGGAATACTTTAAAAACGAAATCTGGATGGAAGCGTTCCGCACCTGCGGACTGTCTGTGGACTTTTATACTACCAGGGAAAGAGGGCTGGATGAGCTTTTCCCGTGGGATTTCATCGACGCCGGCGTAAGCAAGGCGTTCTTAAAGAGAGAGTGGGAGCATGCCGGACAGGCGGAAGTGACTCCCAACTGCCGCCAGCGCTGTTCTGCCTGCGGCGCCATGAAGTTTAAAGGAGGTGTCTGCTTTGAAAATAAGAATTAAGTTTGCAAAACAGGGCACCATGAAGTTTATCGGTCACCTGGATGTGATGCGCTATTTCCAGAAGGCCATGCGCCGGGCGGATGTGGATATCCGCTACAGCGAAGGCTTCAGCCCTCATCAGATCATGTCTTTTGCCGCTCCTTTGGGCGTAGGCCTGACCAGCAGCGGGGAATATATGGATATTGAGGTTCACTCTACCGGATCCTCCGCGGAAATGGTAAAAAGGCTGAACGAGGTGATGGTGGAAGGCTTTCAGGTTCTTGACTGGAGACGACTGGGGGATGAGGCGGGAAACGCCATGTCCCTGGTGGCTGCGGCCGATTATACGGCTGCCTTCCGAAAGGGCTATGAGCCGGAAGACCTGGAAGGCTTCCTGGCCGGACTGGAGGCTTTCTATGAAAGACCGTCCATTCCCATTGTAAAGAAGACAAAAAAAGGCGAAAAGGAAATGGATCTGAAGCCTCTGGTTTACGCCTGCCGTGTGACCGGAGGGGACGAGCCGTCCATCTTCCTTCGGCTGTCAACGGGAAGCAGCAGCAATGTGAAGCCGGAGCTTTTCCTGGAGACTTACTGCAGGGAGGCCGGATTCCCGTTCAGTCCGTTCACCTTCGAGATTCAGAGAGAGGAAATCTATGCTCCGGGTTTCATTCCGCTGAATGATTTGGGAGAGATCATTGAATAAGCTGATTCTTACGGAATGGAAGGACAGCGTACTCTCCGCCCTGTGGACGGATGGGAGAATCTCCCGCCTGTCCCTGGACGGAAGAGAAGAACCTTCCATGGTCGGCCGCATCTATGTGGGAAAAGTAAAGAATGTAGTAAAGAACATCAACGCCGCCTTTGTGGAATTCCAGGGCGGCGTCATCGGTTATTACAGCCTGACGGAAAACAGGGAGCATCTGTATACGTCAAAGGCCCCTTCTGCGGATACGCCTAAACCGGGAGACGAGCTGATCGTACAGGTGGAGAAGGATGCGGTAAAGACAAAGGCTCCCGTGCTTACGGGCCGGCTGAGCTTTCCCGGAAAGTATACGGTTCTTACCATGGGAAAGAGCGGAATTGGATTTTCTCTTAAAATTACGGACCGGGAATGGAAAAAACAGCTGAAAGAAGGGCTGCAGGAGGCGGTTCCGGAAGGCTGCGGACTGATTGTGCGCACCAATGCCTATGAGGCTTCGGCGGAGGAACTGCCGGAAGAGATTGCCCTGCTGGAGGAAAAGAGAAGAGACATACTGGAGAAGGCCCGCTGCAGGACGTGCGGTTCCAGACTGGACGAGGCTCCTCCCGCATACATCGCGGCCATAAGAGACTTAAATTCCGGAGAGCTGGAAGAAATTGTTACGGATATTCCGGAGATCTTTCGGCAGGCGGAGGAATACTTAAGGACCTTTCAGCCGGAAGATGGGAAGAAGCTGCGGCTGTATTCAGACCGCCTGCTGCCGCTGTCCAAGCTCTATTCTCTGGAAAGTGCTCTGGAATCTGCCCTGCAGAAGCAGGTCTGGCTGAAATCGGGCGGATATCTGGTGATCGAGCCCACAGAGGCTCTTACGGTCATCGATGTGAATACGGGAAAATATTCCGGAAAAAAGAACAGGAAGGAAACCATACGGACGATCAACCTGGAAGCTGCGGAGGAAATCGGAAGGCAGATGATTTTAAGAAACCTTTCCGGCATCATTCTCATTGACTTTATTGATATGGAGGAAGAGGAGAGCAGGGAAGAGCTGACGGAAAAAATGACGGAAATCTGCAGAAAGGATCCCGTCAAGACTACCGTGGTGGATATGACGGCTTTGAATCTGATGGAGGTGACCAGAAAAAAAAAAAAAAAACCTCTTTATGAAACGGTGAAAAATTCCTCACTTTTTCGTTGACAATTCCTGGCTTCAGTGCTATTATACTTAGGTATGCCGCACAATGAGGTTGAAAAGCTCTGTCAAAAATGGGACAGACACCGAAGTTGGCGAGTAATGATAATAGGAGGTGCCACATGTACGCGATTATTGCAACTGGCGGAAAGCAGTACAAAGTATCTGAGGGCGATATCATTAACGTAGAGAAGCTTGGTGTT
>CALWEP010000109.1 GCA_944377325.1 uncultured Lachnospiraceae bacterium | reverse complement strand
GGGCCACGGCGGCATTTCCGGTACCCAGCCCATATAATTGTTCCATAAAAAGCCTCCCGGCCGGGCTTGTATTTAACGGAAAACTTGCCATTTTCTCCCGGCGTGTTATGATTAATAATAATAGTACAACAGGGGCGGAAATGCAACCGTCGGGGCAGGACGAGAAGAACGTGACGCCGGACAGAGACCGGGGTCCGGGACAATGATCGAGAATCAGGATAAGGAGGAATATTGATTTATGAGAGATCTGGCGTATCTGAAACTGCTGGCCAGGGAATATCCCAGCGTGAAAACGGCATCCAGCGAAATTATCAACCTGACGGCCATTCAGGGGCTTCCCAAGGGAACGGAGTATTTCTTCAGCGATATTCACGGAGAATATGAGGCGTTTATTCACCTGCTGCGAAGCGCGTCCGGAGTGATCCGGGAGAAAATCCGGGCTACCTTCGGCCACATTATTTCAGAGGAGGAGCAGGTGGAGCTGGCAAACCTGATCTATTATCCGGAGCGGGTTCTGGCGCGGTATGAAGCGTCCGGAATGATCACCGACGACTGGAAGCGGATCACTATTTACCGCCTGGTACAGATCTGCCGGGTGGTGGCCTCCAAATACACCCGTTCCAAGGTGAGAAAGAAAATGCCCAAGGAGTTCGCCTATATTATTGACGAGCTTCTCCATGTGGACTATCAGGACAGCAACAAGGACGTATATTACAGCGAAATCCTCCATTCTGTCATTGATATTGACGTGGCGGACAAGTTTATCGTGGCCTTGTGCCAGCTGATTCAGAATCTGACCATTGACAGCCTCCACATTATCGGCGATATTTTTGACCGGGGACCCAGGGCGGACATCATCATGAACGAGCTGATGAATTTCCACGATGTGGACATTCAGTGGGGCAATCACGATATCTCCTGGATGGGGGCGGCCGCCGGAAATCCCGCCTGCATCTGCAACGTAGTCCGCATCGCCATCAGCTACAACAGCTTCGATGTGCTGGAGGACGGCTACGGCATCAACCTCCGCCCGCTGTCCATGTTTGCCGCCAAGGCCTACCAGAATGACAGCTGCAAGCTGTTCATGCCCAAAATTCTGGATGAGAATATCTACGACGCGGTGGATCCCGGCCTGGCGGCCAAAATGCACAAAGCCATCGCCGTAATCCAGTTTAAGATGGAAGGGCAGATTATCAAGCGCCATCCGGAATATGAGATGGAAGACCGTCTGCTGCTGGAAAAGGTGGATTATGAAAAGGGAACGGTGGCCGTAGGCGGCAGGGAATATCCCATGCGGGATACCAACTTCCCCACCATCGATCCGAAAAATCCTTATGAACTCACAAAAGAGGAAGAGGAACTGCTCCATGTGCTTACCTTCTCTTTCCTCCACAGCGAGGTGCTTCAAAATCATGTGAGATTTCTCTATTCTCACGGAAATCTGTATAAAAAATACAATTCCAACCTGCTCTATCACGGCTGCATTCCCATGGAGGAGGACGGCTCCTTCTCCCAGCTGAAGATCGGCAGCCGCTCCTACTCAGGAAAGGGACTGATGGATTATCTGGAAAAGAAGATCCAGCAGGCATATCTTCTGCCGGAGAACACCAAGGAGCGGGAGGACGCCTGCGATCTGATGTGGTATCTGTGGAGCGGGGCAAAATCACCGGTGTTCGGCAAGGACAAGATGGCCACCTTTGAGCATTACTTCATTGAGGATAAGGCAGTGGGAAAGGAAAAGCTGAATCCCTACTACCGCCTGAGCCTGGACGAAAAGCACTGCGACCGGATCCTGGAGGAATTCGGCCTGCCGAAGGAGGGCTCCCACATCATCAACGGCCATGTGCCCGTAAAGATCAAGGACGGAGAGAAGCCGGTAAAGGCCGGCGGAAAGCTGTACATCATCGACGGCGGCTTATCCAAGGCTTACCAGAAGACCACGGGAATCGCCGGCTACACCCTGATCTTTAACTCCAATCATCTGGCTCTGGCGGAGCATAAGCCTTTTGAGCCGAGCAGGGAAAATACTCCTACCGTTCACATTACCGAGGCCTTAAAGACCAGGCTGCGGGTGGCGGATACGGACCTGGGCCGGGAGATGACGGAGCGGATCCAGGATCTGAAGGAGCTGGTGGCAGCCTACCGGGCAGGCGAGCTGAAGGAGAAAAACTGATCCATATTCCGTAAATTCTTTCTGGTCTGCGGGGAAAAACTATGATATGATGATACTGTTACTGCGTCGGCAGCAAATTTCAGACAAAGGAGATTGTATGGATAGAGACGAATTCCTGAGGACCCTGAGAGAGGCTCTGTCCGGGGAGGTTGCCCCGAACATCATAGAAGAGAATATCAGATATTATGACGCCTACATCAGCGACGAGGTGAGAAAGGGAAGAAGCGAGCAGGAAGTGATCGAAGAGCTGGGCGGAGCGAGAGTCATCGCCAGGACCATCATCGATGTGGCCGCCGCCGGAGGCGACGCCGGTACGGGAGATCCTTACGGGGACGCTTACCGGGAGAGCTCCTACGAAGAAAACGGCCGCAGCCATGATTCTTCTCAGAGCAGCTACCGCGAAGAAAACCCTTATGAAACAGACTCTCATCACCGCAGCTTTCACGTATACGATCTGAACAAATGGTACTGGAGGCTGCTGTTCTGGGTGGTGCTCGCATTTATCATTTTCATACTGTTTTCCCTGGTAATGGGAATCGCATCTCTGCTGTGGCCGTTCCTGGTAATCGGCCTGATCATCTGGATGATTCAGGGGCTGCGGAGATAAGAAAGGCTTTATAGAAAGGAAATTTACGGATGACAGACAGAAAAAGCGCCGCGGGGCGCGGAAAGGAAACGGAAAAGATCGCTCCTGTAGGGCAGGAAATTTCCAAATTCGCGGGCAAAGTCACCGGCGTGGCCATGTTTGCCCTGCTGTTTGTATTTCCTCTTTACATCAGCAGTGAAAATTACAGCAACATCCTCCGGGTAAAGTATAAATTCTTCTGGCTTCTGGCGGTGATCACAGCTGCCGGCTGCCTCCTGGGAGGCCTGGTATGGCTGTTCGTCGACCGGATGGAGCAGGGGGGAGCGGAGCAGCAGGAGTATTTTGCGGGCCTGAGGCATTCCGGATGGAAAAAGCTGTTTACGGCGGCGGAAAAAGGCTTGTGGGTGTTTATTATCATCGCCCTTTTTTCCACCCTGACTTCGGAATATAAATACGAATCCTTCTGGGGAAACGAGGGACGGTACTGCGGCTTCTTCCTCCTGTCCCTTTACGTGGTCCTGTACTTCCTGGTAAGCCGGTTCTTCCGGTTTAAGCAGTGGTACCTGGACGCCTTCCTCCTGTCCTCCTCCCTGGCGGGGATTTTCGGCATCACCGACTATTTCCGCATGGATATCATGGGCTACAAAGAGGGGGTGCCCCTTTCCACGGCGGACATCTTCACATCCACCTTCGGAAACATCAATACCTTCACCGCCTTTCTGGGTATGTCCCTGGCGGTGGCAGCCGCTCTTTTCGCCGTGGAAAAGAGCGGAAAGCGGACCGTCTGGTACTTTATTCATCTGGCTGTGCTCAGCGCGGCGCTGATCACCTCCCAGAGCGACAACGGCTACCTGTCCGCGGCGGCCCTGTTCATCAGCCTGCCATTCTTCCTGTTTGGTTCCCGGCGGGGAATTCGCCGCTATCTGGTGATCCTGGCTGTTTTTGCTACGGCAGCCGCCTGGGTCGGCTGGGTGAACACGGCCATGGCAGACCGGGTCATCGGCCTTTCCGGCATCGGCGGCGTGGCCACCACTCTGCCGGGCCTGCCGGTGCTGGCCGCCCTGCTGTGGCTGGCCGCCGTGGTCTGGTATGCCATGGACCGGAAAAACGGGAAACACCCGGCGGCAGCCGGCTCCCGCGAGCTGGTTCTGCCGGGGCGGATCTGGAAATGGGCGATGATTGCCATAGCCGCAGCAGCGGCAATCATGTTCATAGACGCAAACTTCCTGGGACACGGGGAGCGGTACGGGGCCCTGGGGGAATTCCTGGTGTTTGACGATTCCTGGGGGACTGCGCGGGGATTTGCCTGGAGAATTGCTATCGAGGATTATCTTTACAAAGTTACGCCGCTGCAGCGAGTGTTTGGATATGGTCCGGATACTTTTGGAATAATTACGACTTCTTTTA
>CALWEP010000108.1 GCA_944377325.1 uncultured Lachnospiraceae bacterium | reverse complement strand
GCTTTTGCCACGCCTGACAGAACCATGACCAGTATGGGATTCATGCCGACCTTCTGAATCAGGACTACGGAAACGGCAAAAAGCAGAACCATGATCCAGCTGGTGCCGGAAAGGGAAACGGCAGCTTCGCTCCCCCAGAAGGCGGTGATCAGGATGGAGATGCCTGCGGCGGCAATCATGGCCACGACAGCCGGACGGAGAGAGTTGAGCACGCCCTGGAGCACGGACATATTTCTGTATTTCAGATAAAGCCTGGCTATGAGGGTGACGATGATGCAGGAGGGCAGGATGCAGCCTATGGTAGCGGTGATGGCTCCCGGGATTCCGGCGATTTTGATGCCCACAAAGGTGGCCGAATTGACGGCAATGGGGCCGGGGGTCATCTGGGAGATGGTGATCAGGTCCGTAAATTCCGTCATGGACAGCCAGGGATGGATGACCGTCACCTGCTCCTGGATCAGGGGCATGGCGGCGTATCCGCCTCCGAAGCTGAAAAGTCCGATCTGTATGAAACTGAGAAAAAGCTGTAAGTAGATCATGAATGAGACTCCTTTCTGAACAGGCAGGTACGTGCCAGACCGATGGCGCCGCAGGCCAGGACCACATAAATGACGCTGACGCCGGCCATGCAGGCGATGAAAGCTCCGATCATAATAGCCATGGATGCGGGATTTTTGCCGTGATAAATGCCCCGTCCCATTTCAAATACTACGGAGGCGATCACTGCGCCCACTCCGGCCTGCATGCCTTCCAGCATTTGGTTTACGATGATATTGTCCCGGAACACGCTGTACAGGACGGAGATCATGGAGATGATCACAAAGGGGGGCAGGATGGTGGCGGTGATTGCCGTAACGGTTCCGGGGATTCCTGCCAGCTTGTAGCCCACTACGATGGCTCCGTTTACGGCAATGGCTCCCGGTGAGGACTGGGCGATGGCTACCAGATCCAGCATTTCATTCTCGTCGATCCAGTGGAGCTGATCCACAAATTTTTTCTTTAAAAGAGAGACGATCACATAACCGCCTCCGAAAGTAAATGCGCTCAGATATAAGGTTGAGATAAAAAGTTTAATCAGTACATTTTTTTTGTTTTCCATAATAATGGCTTCCTCCTTCTGGGTCCATTATAGGCAGGGTTGTCTTATATGTAAAATAGTATTATTATATTAAATGTATAATGAATTTATTATATATTGAGGAGGGCGGATATGACCCTGCGTCATATGAGAATTTTTGTATCGGTGTTTCGGAACGGGAGTGTGACGAAGGCATCCGGAGAGCTCCATCTGGCTCAGCCGTCGGTGAGTCTGGCGCTGCGGGAGCTGGAGGATTATTACGGAGTCTGTCTGTTCGAACGGATCGGAAGAAGGATTTATCCCACGGACTGCGGAAGGGAACTGTATGAGTATGCGGTTCATGTGGAAGGCCTGTTTGATGAAATGGAAAAAAGGATCCGCAACTGGGATGCCATCGGAACTCTGCGAGTGGGCTCCAGCATTGCCATCGGAACCCATATCCTTCCGGAGCTGCTGAAAAGGCTTCAGCAGAAATATCCGGAGCTGACGGTAAAGGTGACCATAGGCAGTTCCAGGTCGGTGGAACGGGATATTGAAGAGAACAAGGTGGATCTGGGACTGGTGGAGAGCAGCCCGCAGGCAGAAGGGATTGAGACAGAGCCGTTTATGACGGACGAGCTGTGCGCAATTGCTCCTGCAGGCCATCCGCTGACAGAAAAGCAGGAGATCGGCCTGTGGGAGCTGGCGGGATATCCCATGCTTCTGAGAGAGAAGGGGAGCGCGGCAAGGGATATTGTGGACGCATATTTCGCTCTGCGGGAGCTGCGGATCGAACCCAGGTGGGAAAGCACCAGCAGTCAGGCCATTGTCCGCGGAGTGGAGGAAGGGCTGGGAGTGGCGGTACTTCCCTTTCTGCTGGTGAAAGAAGACTTGGAAAGAGGGAAAATCGTCCGGCTGCCTCTGAAAAGGCCCATCCTTCGCAATATGAATCTGGCCTGGCATAAAAGCAAGTTTCTGACGGAAAGAATGAAGGACTTTATGGAACTGGCGAGGGAATACGGAAGGGAGAAAGGGGAGGCGCAAATGCCTTGAAAGGACAGGCGTGATATGATAGAATAAACGGGATAGGCCGGGCCGGATAGGAGCGGTCCGGAGCAGATAAGGAAAATATGACAAATTAAGAGGAGGACGCCATGATCAACCGTCTGGTTAAAAAGATTCAGGAGACAAAAGCTCCGATTTGCGTGGGCTTAGATCCCATGCTGAGCTACATTCCGGAGCACGTGGTAAAGAAAGCATTCGATGAGTTCGGAGAGACATTGGAGGGAGCTGCGGAGGCAATCTGGCAGTTCAATAAGGAGATCGTGGATCATACCTGGGATCTGATCCCCGCAGTAAAGCCTCAGATTGCCATGTATGAGCAGTTCGGAATCGAGGGACTGAAGGTATATCAGAAGACCGTGGATTACTGCCAGGAGAAGGGCCTGATCGTCATCGGCGATGCCAAAAGAGGCGATATCGGCTCCACCTCTGCCGCTTACGCCACAGCCCATATCGGTACGGTTCAGGTGGGAAGCAGGACGCTGTCCGGCTTCCATACAGATATGGTAACCGTAAATCCCTACCTGGGAACAGACGGAGTAAAGCCCTTTGTGGATGTGTGCAAAAAAGAAGATAAGGGAATTTTCGTTCTGGTAAAGACGTCCAATCCTTCCAGCGGAGAGTTCCAGGATCAGCTGGTGAACGGAAAGCCGGTTTATGAGCTGGTGGCGGAAAAGGTGATGGAGTGGGGACAGGACTGCATGGACGGAGACTACAGCGATGTGGGAGCCGTAGTGGGAGCCACCTACCCGGAGATGAGCAAAATTCTGAGAAAACTCATGCCCCATACCTATTTCCTGGTTCCCGGCTACGGAGCCCAGGGCGGCACGGCAGAGGATCTGAAGCACTGCTTCAATGAGGACGGGCTGGGAGCAATCGTAAATTCCTCCAGAGGAATCATTGCAGCGTATAAGAAAGCACCTTATGACAAATTCGGTCCGGAGCATTTCGGAGAGGCATCCAGACAGGCAGTTGCGGATATGGTAGCCGATATCAGCCGGGTACTGTGATCGGAAGGAGCGTTTCATGGCACAGGTAAAGACAGAAGCGGAAGTAAGAAGCCAGGAAAAACTGGCGGAGGGCGTATACAGCATGGTCCTGTATGTTCCTCAGATTGCCCGGGAGGCGAAGGCTGGTCAGTTTATATCCGTTTATACGAAGGATCCCTCCAGACTTCTTCCCAGGCCCATCAGCCTCTGCGGCATTGACCGGGAGAGAGGAGAGCTGCGCATTGTGTACCGTGTGGCGGGAGCCGGAACGGAAGAATTTTCCCGTTATCAGGCAGGAGAGAAGGTTCAGGTGATGGGTCCCCTGGGAAACGGCTTTCCTCTGAAAGGGAAGAAGGCCGTCCTGATGGGCGGCGGAATCGGAATCCCTCCCATGCTGGAGCTGATGAAGGAGCTGGACTGTTAACGGACGGCAGTGCTGGGATACCGGGATTAGCTGTTCTTAAATGAAGAATTCGCTCCCTACGGGGAGGTCTGTATTGCCACGGAGGACGGAAGCGCAGGAACAAAGGGAAATGTGCTGGACGCCGTCCGGGAGAACGGAGTGGAGGGAGACGTGATTTTCGCCTGCGGTCCCACCCCCATGCTTCGGGCGATCAAGGCTTATGCGGCGGAGAAGAACCTGGAGTGCTACATCTCTCTGGAGGAGAGGATGGCATGCGGTATCGGCGCTTGCTTAGCCTGTGTATGTCAGTCCAAAGAGGTGGATCACCACTCCCATGTGCATAATAAGAGGATCTGCAAGGACGGTCCCGTATTTGCGGCTGAGGAGGTGGAGATCTGATGGATACGAGAGTGAATATAGCCGGCGTGGAACTGAAAAATCCGGTGATGACCGCTTCCGGTACCTTCGGGTCCGGTGCGGAATACGGAGAGATGGTGGATTTAAACCGCCTGGGAGCCGTAGTAACCAAGGGAGTGGCCAATGTGCCCTGGCCGGGAAATCCCACGCCTCGGATCGCGGAGGTCTACGGGGGAATGCTAAATGCCATCGGCCTTCAGAATCCGGGAATCGATGTATTCGCAGAGAGAGATATTCCCTTTCTGAAGCAGTATGACACCAAGATCATTGTCAATGTGTGCGGGAAGACCACGGAGGATTATGTGGAAGTGGTGGAGCGTCTGGGAGACACGGCAGCGGATCTGCTGGAGATCAACATTTCCTGCCCCAATGTAAAAGAAGGGGGAATTGCTTTCGGTCAGGATCCCAAAGCGGTGGAGGCCATTACCAGAGAGGTAAAGCGCCATGCGAAGCAGCCGGTGATCATGAAGCTCAGCCCCAATGTGACGGATATTACGGTAATGGCGAAGGCAGCAGAGGCCGGCGGAGCAGATGCCCTGTCTCTGATCAATACCCTTACGGGCATGAAGATTGATATTCACCGCCGCACCTTCGCCCTGGCAAATAAGACCGGGGGATTTTCCGGACCGGCAGTGAAGCCGGTGGCGGTGCGCATGGTCTATCAGGCGGCCAACGCGGTGAAGCTTCCCATTATCGGTATGGGAGGAGTGACCACGGCGGAAGATGCCATAGAGTTCCTGCTGGCAGGAGCTACGGCGGTCTCCGTGGGAACGGCCAATTTCTTTAATCCCTATGCGACCGTGGAAATTGTGGACGGCATTGAAGCTTACATGAAGAAGTACGGCGTGGAGGATGTAAAGGAACTGATCGGAGCGGTAAAGTAAATATTCAGATTGAAAATGAAAAAGGATGCCGCGGAGAAGGAAAATCTCCGCGGCAGTTTTTGTCTGGCGGGATGGATTTTCAGACATTCGTCTGCAGGGAAATCCTGAGGAAAAATATATGGGAAAGAAGGACAAAAAGAGAGAGTGCTGTTATAATAGCTTAAGAAACAAAAAGTGGACTGCCGGCTTCGGGCGGAGAGGAGAGAATGATGGCAAAAAACAGACGAGTGCTTATGGATGCGGCGCTGGGGAAGATCCCCTGTGACCTGACAGTGAAAAATGTCCGTTATCTCAATGTATTTACGGGAGAGATCTATGACGGCGAGGTGGACGTAAAGGACGGCTATGTAGTTCGGGTGCGCCGTCCGGAGCAGATACCGGAGCTGCCGGCAGAGGAGGTTTGGGACGGGGAAGGAAACTATCTGATCCCCGGCTTTATCGATTCCCACATGCATGTGGAAAGCACCATGATGATACCGGAAAATTTCAGCAGGGCGGCTATTCCCTGGGGCACCACTACCATTTGTACCGATCCCCACGAGATTGCCAATGTCATGGGGATCCGAGGCGTGCGTTTTATGCTGGAAAACGGAAAAAAGTCTGCTCTGCGCCAGTATGTGCTGGCGCCGTCCTGCGTGCCTGCCGTCCCGGGGCTGGAAGATGCGGGAGCAGAGTTCGGACCGGAAGAAATAGATGAGCTTCTTCATACTGACGGAGTGATCGGAATTGCGGAGCTCATGGATTATGTAGGAATCTGCAGCGGTGCGGAACGGATGGAAAAGATCATGGAGAAGGGGCTGAACTGCAGAACCTTCCTCCAGGGCCATGCTCCCCTGCTTTCCGGAAACGAACTGACAGCCTACGTACTGGCTGGGGTTCAGAGCGACCATGAATCCGAAGAGGCGGAGGAGATCCTGGAAAAGCTGCGGAGAGGAATGTATGTGGATCTGCGGGCCAGTTCCCTGGTGAACCATATGGAACAGCTGGCGGCAGGGCTTAAGACCATACCTTACCATGATCGGGTGTCCATCTGTACGGATGACGTCCATGTGGGAGATCTGCTCAGTCTGGGCCATGTGAACAAGGTGGTGCGGTACGCCGTTGAGCAGGGGCTGGATCCGGTGGATGTGATCCGCATGGCTACAATCAACGCGGCCAGAGAGTACGGATTTTCCGATCTGGGCGCAGTGGCTCCCGGATACCGGGCGGATATGCAGCTGGTGAAAGCACTGGACGGTTCCGGACCGGAATACGTGTTTATGGGAGGAAAGCTGGTTGCGGAAAAAGGCCGGTACACAGGGGAAGACCGGGAAGAGGAGCAGGCATTCGAGAATACGGTTCATGTGGACTGGATCCGAGGGGAGGAGGATCTTTCTCTTTGGGCGGGAAATCCGGAAAAAAAGGAGGCGGCAGTTAATGTGCTGGTTCCGCTGGACAGCGGCAATGTGCTGAGAAAGACAGAAAAACAGATTCTCCCGGTGAAAAACGGACGGGTATGGATCGAGGAGAGGGCGGATCTGGCCTATGTATGCGTCTGCAACCGGCACGGAAAACGGCAGAAGACGGTGGCCGTCATCCAGGACTTCGGTCTGAGAGAAGGAGCAGTTGGAACCACCGTGTCCCATGACAGCCATAATATGGTGATCGTTTACAGGAGCGAGAAGGATGCCCTGGCTGTGCTTCGAAGGCTGGAGCAGGCAGGAGGAGGGCTCTGCACTGCCAGAGACGGGCAGGTGACTGCCTGCGTGGAGCTTCCTGTGGCCGGGCTGATGTCGGATAAAGGCTGCGTTCGGGTGGCAGAGGAGCTGAAGGCTTATGAGGAAGCATTTTACGGCATCTGCAGGCGGGAGACTCCGCTGCTTTCCTGCGCCATCATGTCGTTGACCGCTCTTCCGGGAATTGTGGTCACAGACAAGGGACTGGCGGACGGAGACAGGCAGATCTTTGTTCCGGTGCTGGCGGAGGAATAGGACCTTC
>CALWEP010000107.1 GCA_944377325.1 uncultured Lachnospiraceae bacterium | reverse complement strand
TCTGGGAATCCCGGCAGAGGAGGAAGAATCTGTTTCCGCATTCCGAATCTACGGTTGATTATTCCCGGAAAAAGACGTATACTATTCCGTGAATACATAAAAGACAGAGGTGCGATATGATAAATGAAACCATACTGGCAATCATTATTGCCTTTGCAGTGAGCGCGATATTATGCCCCATTGTGATTCCGTTTCTTCATAAACTGAAGTTCGGCCAGCAGGTCCGTGACGACGGACCGCAGGCCCATTTGAAAAAACAGGGAACTCCCACCATGGGCGGCCTGGTGATTCTCACCAGCATTATTGTAACTTCCGTATTTTACCTGAGAGATTATCCCAAGATCATTCCGGTGCTTTTTGTCACCGTAGGCTTCGGAATCATCGGTTTTCTGGATGATTACATCAAGATCGTAATGAAGCGGTCGGAGGGGCTGAACCCTAAGCAGAAGCTGCTGGGCCAGATCGTGATCACGGGAATTTTCTGCTGGTACCTGATCACCTCCGGAGAGGTGGGAACGGCGGCGCTGATTCCCTTCACGGGAGGCTTTGAAAACGGATATTATGTGGATTTCGGCTGGCTGTTTATCCCGTTCGTATTTTTTGTGGTGCTGGGAACAGACAACGGCGTGAACTTTACGGACGGTCTGGACGGCCTGTGCACCAGCGTGACCATTCTGGTGGCCACCTTTATGACGGTGGTGGCCATCGGGGAAAATACGGGAATCAGCCCTATCACCGGAGCGGTGGTGGGCAGCCTTTTGGGCTTTCTGCTGTTTAACGTATATCCGGCCAGGGTGTTTATGGGAGACACGGGCTCTCTGGCTCTGGGCGGCTTTGTGGCGGCCAGCGCGTTTATGATGCAGATTCCTCTGTTTATTGCGGTAGTGGGACTGATTTATCTGGCGGAAGTGCTTTCCGTGATCATTCAGGTGACTTACTTTAAGAAAACGGGCGGAAAGCGCATTTTCAAAATGGCGCCGATTCATCATCATTTTGAGCTTTGCGGCTGGCCGGAGACCAGGGTGGTGGCGGTATTCTCCATTATCACTGCCATACTCTGCCTGGTGGCGTACTTAGGATTATAGGAGGAAAAAGATGAGCCAGAAGGTTATCGTTGCAGGAACAGGAAAAAGCGGAATTGCCGCGGCAAGGCTGCTTCTTGACATGGGCGGCGAAATTGTGCTTTATGACAGCAATGCGGGCCTGAATAAAGCGGAAATCCGCGGAAAATTTGGAAAAAAGGATAAGGTGGATGTGGCCCTGGGAGATCTGAAGCGGACAGACCTGCTGGGGGTGGAGCTGTGCGTGATCAGCCCGGGAATTCCTCTGGACGCTCCCTTTGTCTCCGTGCTGGCGGATATGAAGATTCCCATCTGGAGTGAGATCCAGCTGGCCTATCAGTGCGCGAAGGGAAAGCTGATCGCCATTACGGGAACCAACGGAAAAACCACCACCACCGCTCTTACGGGAGAAATCATGAAATCCTTTTATAAGGATGTGCATGTGGTGGGCAATATCGGCATCCCCTACACGGAGGAGGCTCTGGCTACGGAGGAGGATTCCGTGACGGTGGCGGAAGTATCCAGCTTTCAGCTGGAGACCATTATGGATTTCCGTCCGGATGTGAGCGCCATTCTGAACATCACCCCGGACCACCTGAACCGGCACAAGACCATGGAATGCTACATCGCCGTAAAGGAAAGCATTGCCATGAACCAGAAAAAGGAGGATACCTGCGTTCTGAATTATGACGACCCGGTGCTGAGAGAGTTCGGAAAGAGCGAGGAACTCCAGCCGAAGGCCGTATTCTTCAGCAGCCGGGAAAAGCTGAAGGACGGGTACTACCTGGACGGGGACAAGATCATGCGCGCGCAGGAAGGAAAAGCGGAGGAGCTTCTGAACGTTCATGAGCTGCAGATTCTGGGACGGCACAATTATGAGAATGTGATGGCGGCCATTGCCATGAGCGCTGCGGCGGGCGTACCCATGAAAAACATTGTGGAGGCGGCAAAAAAATTCAAGGCGGTGGAGCACCGCATTGAGTTTGTCCTGGAACGGGAGGGAGTAAAGTATTACAATGATTCCAAGGGAACCAATCCGGATGCGGCGATCCAGGCGGTAAAAGCCATGCCCGGCCCCATTCTGCTCATTGCCGGAGGATATGACAAGGGCTCTGCTTATGATGAATGGATCGAGAGCTTCGGAGGTAAGGTGAAGTATCTGGTGCTCATCGGACAGACCAGGGATAAGATTTCCCAGTGTGCCAGGGAACACGGTTTCCAGGATATCATGTATGCGGAGGATATGGCGGAGGCGGTTCATGTCTGCGCGTCCTACGCAGACCGGGGAGACTGCGTGCTCCTGTCCCCCGCATGCGCCAGCTGGGGAATGTTTAAGGATTATGAGGAGCGGGGACGGATCTTCAAGGAGTGCGTCCGCAGCCTGTAGGAAGAAGAAGGAGCGAAAATATGGCAGGAAGGCAGCAGCAGACGGGGCGGGCTCAGCCTGCTCCGCAGGCACAGCCGAGAAAAAAGAAAAAAGTTCGGAGATTTTATGATTACAGCCTGCTGTTCACCGTCATTTTTGTGACGGTGTTCGGATTGATCATGATCTACAGCGCCAGCTCCTATACGTCGCAGCTGATGTTTGACGGAGATGCGGGCTATTTTATGAAAAGGCAGGCGGCGATTGCAGCCGGCGGCTTTGTGGTGATGATCATTGTCTCAAAAATCAATTACCACTTTTTCGCCAAGTTTGCCGCCCTGTCTTACGCGCTGTCCTATGTGTTCATGATAGCCGTAAGCCTGGTGGGAAGAGAGGTTAACGGAAAAAAAAGGTGGCTGGGTGTCGGCCCTGCCAGCTTCCAGCCCACGGAGTTCGTAAAAGTGGCTTTGATTGTGACGCTGGCGGTGGTGATCACCCGCATGGGAAACCGGATAAATAAAATGAAGAACATGGCCATAGTAGCAGGAATGGCCCTGCCGCTGGCGGGGCTGGTGGCGGCGAATAACCTAAGCTCCGGTATTATCATCTGCGGGATTGTGTTCGTCATGCTGTTTGTGGCTACGAAGAAAAAGCTGATTTTCGGAGCCTGCATGGGGGCGGCCGGGGTGGTTTACTGCTTTGCGGGGCAGATCGGCCATGCTCTGGAAGCCATCGGAATTCTCCACAGCTATCAGCTGGAACGAATCAACGTATGGCTGAATCCTGAGGCCTATGCCCAGGAGGGAGGCTTCCAGGTGCTTCAGGGCCTGTATGCCATCGGTTCGGGAGGCCTTTTGGGGAAAGGACTGGGAGAGAGCATCCAGAAGATGGGGTTTGTGCCGGAGGCTCAGAATGATATGATCTTTTCCATTATCTGTGAGGAATTGGGACTGTTCGGAGCGGTATCGGTGATCTTCATTTTTCTGTTTATGATCTACCGTTTTATGCTCATTGCCAGCAATGCGCCGGATCTGTTCGGAGCGCTTTTGGTGGTGGGCGTGATGGGCCATATTGCCATCCAGGTTATCCTGAATATCGCCGTTGTCACCAACTCCATTCCGAACACGGGAATCACCCTTCCCTTTATCAGTTACGGAGGAACATCGGTGCTGTTCCTTATGGTGGAGATGGGGATTGTGCTCAGCGTTTCCAACCAGATCCGGCTGCAGAAATAGAAATAGGCACCAATCGGCTTCCTGACGCATAAGATAAGATATAGTAGCGGCAGGAGGCAAAAAC
>CALWEP010000106.1 GCA_944377325.1 uncultured Lachnospiraceae bacterium | reverse complement strand
CTGCTTCTTTATTGAAATCGAAAACTACCAGCTGATGGCCGGCTTTGACTAAGTTCTTGCTCATCGGTCTGCCCATGATACCTAATCCGATAAATCCTACTTTCATTTCAATTACCTCGCTTTTCTTATTTTTCAGGGTTTCCGCCTGATCGGGAATCCCTTTTCTCTCAGTTACGTCCTCATTATAGCGGGGAAACTTGTGGATTTCTATGGACATTTTCCATGAAAACAGCGATGTTTTTTGTGGAACACGGACAGTTTTCTGTTTTTTGAAATATTTCTATTTCATTTTGAATTGTTTTATTTCATCTATTTTGAAATCTTCTGTTCCAGACCGTATTTTTTCATCCATCTCCACAGAGTTGCCTTGCTGATTCCCAGAGCTTCTGCTGCCTGCTCCCTGTTTCCCCTGTATGTTTCCAGAGCCATTTCCACTGCCAGCTTCTGGCGGTCCGGCCTGCCGCCCTTCACCGCGTCTCCCAGCCGCACCTCTCCGTCCATCTGCGGGTACAGTTCCGCCAGCAGTTCCCGCACCATCGCCTCGTCGATTGAGCGTTTTCCTGCCGTAAGGATCAGCCTCTCCATGAAATTCTCCACCTGAGTCAGATTCCCGGGCCAGGAGTAGGCTGACAGCACCTTCCACGCGCCGGCTGTAAGCACATGATACCGGGAATATTTCCCGCACATGGCTTTCAGACAGATGGAGATCTTCTCCTTCAGATCCTCCGGCCGTTCTCTCAGAGGCGGTATCCGTACGGAAAGTCCTCCCACCGCAAAAAACAGTTCTCTGGAAAAGCGGCCTTCCCTGGCCAACCCTGCCAGAGATTCCTCTGAAGACAGAATGAGCCGTACATCCGTCCGGGATTCCCGGAATCCGTCGCCCCCTCTGAGAATGTGCTGTCCGACCAGCTGGCACAGACTGTCCTGGGCCGCCGGCCCCAGCCGGTCCGCCCCTTCCAGAAACAGGGTTCCTCCCTCCGCCCTGGCTGCCGCCCCGTTTTCCCCGAAAATCAGGGAAAGCTGCTCTTCCTCTCCCAGAGAGCCGCAGTCTACCCGAAGAAACGGTCCTGCGCTCACTACCCCGTTGCTGTGAATACAGCTGGCCAGCAGCAGCTTTTCCGTACCGCACTCTCCTTCCAGCACCACAGGCGAATCTGACAGAGAATAGAGCTTGGCTTTCCGAAGGCATTCCTGCATGACTGCCGATTCCTGAAGGAGATCGCGGAAATCACCTGCCGCCGCCCCTTCTCTCCGGTCCCGTCCGTTTCCGCCCCGTTCCCGTTCTCTCCGGACAGGCTTGATCCTGGTACAGGTAAATACAGCTCCTTCCACCCGGTTTTCCACTACAATAGGGGCCAGATCCGCCAGAAAAGCGCCGTTTCCGATCCGGAGAAAGCAGGAGTAATTCTCCTCCCCCGTATCCAGAGCCCGTTTCAGGCCCTCTTCCTCTGTTTCGGGAAACACCTCCCACAGCAGCTTTCCTGCGACCTCCCGCTCCTCTTTTCCGGTCACCTGCTCCATCATGGGATTGGAGGAAAGGATCTTTCCCTCTCCGTCCAGACGCATGACACCGTTGGTAGAATAATCCAGCAGCGTTTCCATCTGCGCCGCATTCCGCTTTTCCGTCTCCATGGCAAAGTCCATCCGTTCCGCCACGGAAAAGGCCGTTCGGATGGAATCCTCCGTGGTGGACAGGAAAAGGGACGGCACGCCCGCCGCGGATGCCGCCTCCACCGCCGTGTCTCCTCCGATGATCAGCTCAGCCCCGTCCGCCACCGCCGCGGACGCCACCTCATGGAGGCTCTGTCCTCCGGATGCATACCAGGCTCTCAGCTCAATGTCATAAAGAGCGTCAAAATAGGTCATGTCGCTGAACATGTTTTTAAATCCCACCACAGCGATCCTGGGGCGGGGTTTGCGCAGGATCTGCTTGGCTCTGGTCACCAGAAGTCCCATCTCCTGGGCGGTGATCACAATCTCCACCACAGGGATATCCGTATACTGTTTGATCAGAGACGCCTGAAGTCCCCGGGCAATGATGATCGTCGCTCCGCCGGCAATCATCTGCCTGGCCTCCAGTACGGTGTCTTCCGTCCTGACCACTTTCATCTCCTGAATCTCATATTTCTTTTCCTGGAGAATATTGTGGGCCTGGTAAATCATCTCTTCTCTGGATACCATCAGCGCGATCTTTCCCATACTACCGCTCCTCCGCCCGGCCGTCCATCCTTACATGAACCAGTCTGCCTTCCTCATACACCAGCTTCATGGAGAAAAACGGCTCGTCGTCCTTCATGAGCAGAGGAAGAAACATCCGGTCCCCTTCCCACAGGCTCAGATCCCCGATCTTCTCCTTCTCAATCCATCGCAGTTCTCCCTCGCTGCACTCCTGAAGCTCTCCTTCAAATCCGTCTGCCGTATACACGCACATATATTCTGCCTCGTCAGGAGACGGCACAAAAGTCACGATTCCCCGAAAACGGTAGGAGGTCAGGGTCAGCCCCGTCTCCTCCTTCACCTCCCGCTCCAGGCATTCCCCCGGGCTCTCCGTTCCTTCCAGATGGCCTCCCACACCGATCCATTTGCCTTCATTAATATCATTTTTTTTCTTATTCCGATACAGCATCAGGTATTTTCCGTCCTGCTCAATATAACAGAGCGTTGTGATCGTTGTCCTGTTCATTCTTTCCTCCTCCTGCTTTCCGGCACAATGCAAAACGCGGCAGATCGTCCGTCCGCCGCGCCGCTCTTTTCTGTTTTCTATTTTCCTTCGTAGATCACAAGCGAATCCACCGAATAGCTGCTCAGCCGCTCTCTTCCCTTCAGTCCGGCCAGCTCCATCACGAAGCAGATCTTCACTACCTCACCTCCCAGCCGCTCCACCAGGCTGATGATGGCTTCCATGGTTCCTCCGGTCGCCATCAGGTCATCCACAATCACCACTTTCTGGCCCGGTCTGATGGAATCCTTATGGATCTCCAGCTCTGCTGTTCCGTATTCCAGCTCATATTCTGCGGAGATGGTCTCACAGGGAAGTTTTCCTTTTTTCCGCACCGGCACAAATCCCTTATGCCGGGCATAGGCCACCGGCACGCCGAAAATGAATCCTCTGGACTCCGGCCCTACCACCACGTCATAATCCAGGCCGTCCAGCATATTGAGCAGGCCGTCTACCGCCAGCTGAAGTCCGTCCGGATCCTGCAGGATGGTGGTAATGTCGCGGAAAATAATTCCCGGTTCAGGAAAATCCGGAATGCTTCTCACATAATCCTCTACTCTTTTCATCGTCGCTCCTCCTTCCGGCCGTCTAGTTTCCGGCCGCCTGTTTCATACAATCTTCCACACCGTTTACAAAAGCGGAAACATGGATGCTCACTCCTGCCACCGCATCGGTATAGCCTTCCTCATCAGCAAGGCCATAAACCCCCTGATTCTCCACCACATAAGCAGCCAGCGCCTCTGCCTGCTCTGCCCAGGGCAGACCATCCTCTGACATCACATAGGTCCCTTCCATGGACATTCGGCTCTTCTTCTCTCCTGCCTCGTTTTCCGCTTCCCAGCTGCAGGCAGTGATCGATCCGTTCTCCACGGTCATGGAAATGATGTTTCTGAAACCGTTGCTGTCGTATTCTTCCTCTTCATAAACATAGTCACCGTCCGTCAGATCCGCAGCCTTCATACCTGCAGCCTGCTTCATGCAGTCTTCCACGCCGTTTACAAAGCCGAACACGTTGATGCTCACTCCTGTCACCGCACCCGTGTATCCCTCTTCATCTGCCAGTCCGGAAACACCCTGGTTCTCTACCACGTAAGCGGCCAGTGCCTCCGCCTGTTCTGCCCAGGGCAGGCCGTCCTCTGACATCACATAGGTCCCTTCCATGGACATCCGGCTCTTTTTCTCTCCTGCCTCATTCACCGCCTCCCAGCTGCAGGCAGTGATCGCTCCGTTTTCTACCGTTATGGAGATCACATTCCTGAAGCCGTTGCTGTCATATTCTCCATCTTCATAAGTGTATTCTCCGTCTGCCAGAACCGCTCCTTCCAGGCCGCTGCCCGATTCCGCAGCGCTGCTCTGCGGTTCCTCTCCTCTGGCCAGGGCCAACGCTTCATTGACCGCTTTTTTCAGAGCCGTACTGCTCTGAGTGGCCCCGCTGACCGTATCCACTTCCGCAGACTGACTGCGGAGCATAAGAAGCGGAAGATCATTCAGAGCCTTTCCTCCCACCCCGGGCGTTTCCTTCTCTCCAGACGCCTTAATGGACAGGATCTCCCGGTCTGTCACCTCTACCTGAACAGAAACAGGGCCGGCATAGCCTCTGGCTTCCCCGCTGTAAACTCCGGGAGTATAGATGGGAGTGTCGCTGATAGGCCGTCCGATCCTGCTCAGCTCTCTGTACATTCCGCCGGATCCGGCGATCAGCACTGCAGCCGCAGCTGCCATAACCCCCGCGCCGATCCAGTTTTTTGTTGTTTCATTCATACTTTTCTTACTCATATTGCCTCCTTGGCCGGATTTATTTCGTCCGGTGTTCACCGGCAGTATTTTTCAACACAGTTTATATTATCATAACCATGCAGCCGGTACAACTCTTTTCTGTACCCTCCGCCGCAAGAAAAAAAGCCCATTCCTGACATATTTAACGTCTGGGATGGGCTCCCGTGTAAGCATCTCTCACTGCTCCGTCCTGAGAATAGGCCATATAGGCCTGAGTGGTGGCCATATCCGAATGGCCGAGCATGGCCTGTACTGCATGAACATCCGCTCCGTTCTTCAGCAGGTGGGCTGCAAAGGAATGGCGCAGCGTATGAGGTGTAATATCCGCCTGGATCCCCGCCTTCTCTCCGTAATATTTGATGATCTTCCAGAATCCCTGTCGGCTCATGGGTTTTCCGCTGCAGTTGGTAAACAGCCATTCCGATTCCTTTCCCTTCAGCAGCGGCCCTCTGGCCCGTTCCATATAATCCAGCAGAGACTGCTTCGCCACTTTTCCGAAGGGGACCGTCCGTTCCTTGATTCCGTCCCTGCAGGTAATGAATCCCACATTCAGATTTACATCCGCCAGCCGGAGATGGATCAGCTCAGATACCCGGATGCCGGTGGCATAAAGGAGCTCCAGCATGGCCTTGTCCCGGATCTCCTTGGGTGCTTCTTTTCCCGGCTGAGCCAGCAGACAGTTCACCTCATCCACAGTCAGGATAGTAGGCGCCTTTTTCTCCACCCGCGGCGCCTTCAGAAGCTCTGCCGGATCCCGGTGGATCCTGCCGCAGGCCATCTCATAATGGAAAAAGGCTTTCATGGATGCCAGCACTCTGGAAATCGTAGTCGTGGCCTTTCCCGATTTCTCCAGATAAAGAATATAGGAATTGAGACTGGTCTTGGTCACTTTTGCCGCTTCCCCGATTCCCCTTTCCTGCAGATAGGCAGCCATCTGAAGCAGGTCCCGCTGATAGGATACTTCCGTGTTGACAGATGTCCCCTTCACTTCCCGCAGATATACAACGAACTCTTTTATGTCCTCTATCATATTGTTCCCCCTAAATATCCCCCATACCTGAAATTTCTCCATAATCGATCAAAAAACAGGTTTGTGCTCACATTATATCCTCATTTTCCCATAAAATCAAACATATTTTTCCCACTTTTCCTTTATTTTCCTGCTGATTTACATAAAAAATACAACATATTGGCAGAAAATCATATTTCCATCAATATGTTGTAATCAGAAAGCTCAAATTTTCAGCCTCCGAACACCTTCCAGGCCAGCCACGGACCGACTGTTCCTTCGCAGAAAACACCGGCAGCCAGCAGAACCGCTCCTGCACAGATTCCCCGGAGCCTGAGAGAAAACGGGCGCCCTGCCGTCTCAGCCAGAGCTGTCCAGAGGGGAATATAAAACAGGCTCTGAGGCAAAACCGTCATCAGGTAATACGGCAGTCCCATCAGCCCGTTTTCCCAGGTAAACACCCCCAGAATCACCGAAATGGAAATCCCCATATAAGCAGCCAGAAGGCAGCACAGCAGCCGTGCAGAAGCCGTACGGCCTGCTGCCCACAGCACCGCCGTCTCCCCCGCCCGCTGAAAAGCCGCCGCACGCAGAAGCTCCCAGGTTCCTTTCCCAAAAGGCCCCCCTGTTCCTGCCAGCAGTCCGGCCAGATCTCCCGCCTGTTCTCTCAGCTGATCCCCTGCCAGGTTCACTGCCGCCGTTCCCAGAATCGCTCCGGCAGCCAGCGCAGCCAGCAGCCAGTCCCCATAGTTTCCCTTCTTCACAGAAAAGCCCCGCCCATATTCTTAATTCAGAATATGCGCAGGGCTTTCTCATTATGTCCTGACCGCCGGCAGGATCCGGTCTCTCCGAAAATTCAGCGGCAGTATTTTCTGGCATAAGCCAGGATTCCCGCAATGGTCTTTCCGTCTGTAATTTTTCCGGAATAGATCAGTTCTTCCAGATCGCTGACCTCCCAGGCCTCCACGTTGATCTCCTCATCCTCGTCCAGATGCTGGTGAGAAGGGATCAGATCTCTGGCCACGAAAATATCGATTGCTTCATCGCAGAATGCCACCGTGGTATTCACACTGATCAGGTACTCCATATGTTCTGTGCGGAACCCGGTCTCTTCTTCCAGCTCCCGGTAAGCGCAGTTGATCTTCGGCTCTCCCGGCTCATCAAGCTTTCCTGCTGGCAGCTCCAGGGTATAGCGGTCCAGGGCATTCCTGTACTGTCTTACCATCAGAAGCTTTCCGTCCGCCGTCACCGGAACCACGGCCGCTGCTCCGTCATGATGGATGAAATCCCAATATGCCTTATGGCCGTTGACCTCCACCACATCCTCATATATATTCAGAATATTGCCTTCATACTTCAGATTTCTCTCCAGACGTTTTACCGGCACTTCCTGCTGTTTCTTTTCTTCTCCCATCTTTCTCACCTCTGCTTGATTTTCTTTCTACTGTTTTACCCAGGCTCCGCTGCTGTCCACATAATACTGCGTTCCCGGAACGAAGGTACTCTTCAGCATGGCTCCATCTGATCCCACATAGTAATACTGTCCGCCGCTCTCTACCCAGGCATCTGCCATCATATATCCCGCTTCATTGAACCAGTACCACTCCTCATTGATCAGCTGCCACCCGGAAACAGTGTAGCTGCCGTCCGGATTGCGGAACCACCATCCCGTCTGATCCTGGATCCACTCTCCCGGCGTGCGGTTCGCCTGGCGGAAGGCTTCCGCCGCCGCACTGTCCACATAAACAGCCCCGGAATCCGTCCACTTTCCTTTGCTCTCCCAGTCCACCCGGCTTACAGGGCGTACGCGCACCGTGTAGGAAGCTGCTTTCGTCATCAGATATCCCAGATCTGCACTGGTACTGTCCACCGTCTGCGTTCCCCCTACAATAGTAGAGTTGCGCACCAGACGGACTTCATATTTTCCTGCCCCCTGTACCGGTTCCCAGGAAGCAATTCCGTCCGCTCCGAAATGAACCGTTTCCAGTTCGCTCATTCTGCTGGCCATGGACGGAAGATCCATGGTGATCTTCAGCATGGTGGAATCCATTCCCGAAGGTTTGGTCGCCGTCACATACGTGGCACCGTCCAGATGAACATCCGAACTCATCAGAGAAAAGTAATACCCATCCTCCGCAGCCAGATAGACCTGGATCTGAGGCACATCCTCCTCCGTCCAGTAAAAGCCCGAATTCATAATATCATAGGAATCCACATGGTACTTCTCACTGCTTGTCTCCACCTCGATCTGGGAGGTATCCATATCGTCTCCGATTTCCATGTCCGAGGTGATCTTCAGGCTGACGGAGGTGATTTTTTTCCGGCTTTCCGCAGTCGCGGAAAAGGCCATAGCTGCCGTCAGGGCAACCGTCAGCAGCAGGCCGCTTATTCTTTTCCATTTCTTCATAGATCGCTCTCCTTACATCTCTTCCTTCCTTAACTCTAACGCCTGTCTCCTCCAAAGTCAATTCTCCGGCCGCAATTGACAAAAAAACGTAAGAGTTCAAAAAAAGCCTTACTAGCATCTGATCTAGCAAGGCTTTTTTCATTATTTCGCGTAGTCGGTCACTCTTGATTCCCGGATAACATTCACTTTGATCTGGCCCGGATATTCCAGCTCCGCCTCGATCCTCTTGGAAATCTCTCTCGCAAGAAGCACCATATCGTCGTCGCTGATCTGCTCCGGCATAACCATGATCCTGACTTCCCGTCCAGCCTGAATGGCAAAGGATTTATCGACTCCCTTAAAGGAATTGGTGATATCCTCCAGCTGTTTCAGTCTGTTTGTATATGTTTCCAGAGTCTCTCTTCTCGCACCCGGTCTTGCAGCTGAAATCGTATCAGCCGCCTGCACCAGACAGGCAATCAGACTCTGCGGCTCAACGTCTCCATGATGGGCCTCTACTGCGTTCACGATCAGGGCGGATTCTCTGTACTTTTTGCACAGCTCCGCACCCAGACGCACATGTGTGCCCTCCATCTCATGGTCAACGGATTTACCAATGTCATGTAACAGGCCGGCACGCTTTGCCAGGCGTACATCCACACCTACCTCTGCTGCCAGAAGCCCGGCCAGCTGGGCTACCTCAACGGAATGCTTCAATGCATTCTGCCCGTAACTGGTCCTGAATTTCATCTTACCCAAAAGTTTCACCAGCTCCGGATGAATTCCATGGATTCCTACCTCAAGGGTAGCGGCTTCGCCTTCTTCCCTCATGTTGGCCTCCACTTCCTTCTGAGCTTTCTCTACCATCTCTTCGATTCTCGCCGGATGGATCCGCCCATCCACGATCAAACGCTCCAGCGCAATGCGCGCCACTTCTCTTCGAATCGGATCAAATCCTGACAGCACAACGGCCTCCGGAGTATCATCAATGATCAGCTCCACACCCGTCATGGTTTCCAGAGTCCGGATATTGCGTCCCTCACGGCCGATAATGCGGCCCTTCATTTCATCATTGGGAAGCTGCACTACGGAAACCGTAGTCTCCGCCACATGGTCTGCCGCACATCTCTGAATGGCAGTGACCACATAGTCCTTCGCCTTCTTATCTGCTTCCTCTTTTGCTTTCGCTTCCAGTTCCTTGATCAGCTTCGCGGTGTCATGCTTCACATCCTCTTCCACTGACTTCAGCAGATATTCTTTTGCCTGCTCGGAGGTAAGGCCGGAAATCTTTTCCAGTTCCTGTATCCCTTTTTCATACACTGCCTCAACTTCCGCAGTTTTTCTTGAGAGGGTCTCCTCTCTGGCGGCCAGACCGGCCTCCTTCTTTTCCATAGCTTCGGACTTCTTGTCCAGGTTTTCTTCTTTGCTCAGTACACGCCGCTCATATCTCTGAAGCTCTGCCCGTCTCTCCTTGGTCTCTTTCTCCAGCTCATTCTTC
>CALWEP010000105.1 GCA_944377325.1 uncultured Lachnospiraceae bacterium | reverse complement strand
CTGCTTCTTTATTGAAATCGAAAACTACCAGCTGATGGCCGGCTTTGACTAAGTTCTTGCTCATCGGTCTGCCCATGATACCTAATCCGATAAATCCTACTTTCATTTCAATTACCTCGCTTTTCTTTCAAAATTTAGGGAGTTTCCATTTTCGGAAAGCTCTCTGCTTCAGTTACGTCCTCATTATAGCCGGGATTCTTATGGATTTCCATGGACATTTTCCATGAAAACAGACTGTTTTTTTGTGTAACATCAATATTTTATCTTATTTTGAAATCTTTTCATTTCATTTGTGTACTTTTTGTTTCATCGATATGAAAATCTCCTCAATCCAGCCCGTACTTCTTCATCCATCTCCACAGAGTGGTTTTGCTGATGCCCAGCGCTTCCGCCGCCTGCTCCCTGTTTCCCCCGGATTCCTCCAGAGCCATCTCCACCGCCAGTTTCTGCCGGTCCGACCTGCTGCCTTTCACCGCGTCTCCCAGACGCACCTCTCCGTCCATTCTGGGGTAAAGCTCTCCCAGAAGATCTCTCACAGCCGCCTCGTCGATGGAACGCCGTCCCGCCGTGAGAATCAGTCTCTCCATAAAGCTCTCCACTTGGGTCAGGTTGCCGGGCCAGGAATATGCCGCCAGCACCTTCCAGGCTCCTCCCGTAAGTACGTGATATCGGGAATATTTGCCGCACATGGCTTTCAGGCAGAGGGATATCTTCTCCTTCAGATCCTCCGGTCTCTCGCGAAGCGGAGGTATCCGCACGGAAAGTCCGCCCACGGCAAAGAAAAGTTCTCTGGAAAAACGGCCTTCTCTGGTCAGGTCTGCCAGCGATTCTTCCGAAGCCAAAATGATTCTCACATCCGCCCGGGCCTCTTCAAAAGCCTCCGTCCCTCTTCCGATCCGCCGCTTTGCCAGCTGACACAGACTGTCCTGAGCAGCCGGACTCAGCCGGTCCGCCCCCTCCAGAAACAGCGTCCCCCCTTCCGCTCTGGCTGCCGCCCCGTTTTCGCCGAAAACCAGAGCAAGCTGCTCCTCTTCCGACAGAGAGCCGCAGTCCACCCGGAGAAACGGGCCGGCGCTCACCGCTCCGTTCCCGTGGATGCATCGGGCCAGCAGCTGCTTTTCCGTTCCGCATTCCCCTTCCAGGACCACCGGGGAATCGGACAGCGAGAACAGCTTTGCCTTCCTCAGGCATTCCTGCATGGTCTGAGACTGCTGCAGCAGATCTCTGAAATCCCAGACGGTCAGACTTCCCTTCTGTCCCCGTCCGCTCCCCTCTCTTCCCCTCTCCCTCCGGATCGGCTTCATCCTGGTGCAGGTAAACACCGCTCCCTCCACCCGGTTTTCCACCACAATGGGAGCCAGATCTGCCAGATAAGCGCCGTTTCCGATCCGGAGAAAGCAGGAATAGTTCTCCTTCCCCGTATCCAGGGCGCGCTTCAGCCCCTCCTCTTCCGTCTCAGGAAACACCTCCCACAGCAGCTTTCCCGCCACCTCCCGCTCCTCTCTGCCGGTCATCTGCTCCATCATGGGATTGGAAGAAAGAATCCGCCCTTCTCCGTCCAGGCGCATGACACCGTTGGTGGAATAGTCCAGCAGCGTTTCCATCTGAGCCGCATTCCGTTTTTCCGCCTCCATGGCAAAATTCATCCGCTCCGCCACGGAAAATGCCGTCCGGATAGAGTCCTCCGTAGTGGACAGGAAAAGGGAAGGAACTCCTGCCGCAGAAGCCGCCTCCACCGCCGTATCCCCGCCGATGATCAGCTCCGCTCCGTCCGCCACCGCTGCGGATGCCACTTCATCCAGGCTCTGTCCTCCGGATGCGTACCAGGCCCTCAGCTCAATGTCATAAAGGGTGTCGAAATAAGTCATATCGCTGAACATATTTTTAAATCCCACCACGGCAATCCTGGGTCTGGGCTTCCGCAGAATCTGCTTTGCTCTGGTCACCAGAAGGCCCATTTCCTGAGCGGTAATCACGATCTCCACCACAGGGATATCCGTGTACTGTTTAATCAGAGATGCCTGCAGCCCTCTTGCAATGATAATGGTTGCCCCGCCGGCGATCATCTGCCTGGCTTCCAGCACCGTATCCTCCGTTTTTACCACCTTCATCTCCCCGATCTCATACTTCTTCTCCTGGAGAATGTTGTGGGCCTGATAGATCATCTCTTCCCTGGATACCATCAGTGCAATTTTTCCCATATTACCGCTCCTCCGCCTCTCCGTCCATGCGCACATGGACCAGCTTGCCGCCGTCATATACCAGTTTCATGGAGAAAAAGGGGCCGTCCTCCTTCATGAGCAGCGGCAGAAACAGCCGGTCTCCCTCCCACAGGCTCAGCTCTCCGATCTTCTCCTTTTCAATCCAGCAAAGCTCTCCCTCGCTGCACTCCCGAAGCTCTCCCTCAAATCCGTCCGCCGTATACACGCACATATATTCTGCCTCCTCAGGAGAGGGTACAAAGGTCACAATCCCCCGGAAGCGGTAAGAGGTGAGCGTCAGACCGGTCTCCTCCTTCACTTCCCGCTCCAGGCATTCCCCCGGACTTTCCGTGCCCTCCAGATGGCCGCCTACACCGATCCATTTTCCCTCATTGATGTCATTCTTTTTCTTGTTGCGATACAGCATCAGATATTTTCCATCCCGCTCTATGTAGCAGAGCGTAGTAATCTTCGACCCGTTCATGCCTTCATCCTCCTGCCTTTCCGAAAAACGCAAAGCGCGGCAGATCAACCGTCCGCCGCGCCGCTTCGTTCCTTTTTCTACTTTCCTTCGTAAACCACCAGGGAATCCACAGAATATCTGCTCAGCCGGTCTCTTCCCTTCAGTCCTGCCAGTTCCATCACAAAACAGATTTTCACCACCTGGCCTCCCAGCTGTTCCACCAGGCTGATAATAGCCTCCATAGTTCCTCCGGTGGCCATAAGATCGTCCACAATCACCACTTTCTGACCCGGTTTGATCGCATCCTTATGGATCTCCAGCTCTGCCGTTCCGTACTCCAGCTCATATTCCGCAGAAATGGTTTCGCAGGGCAGCTTTCCCTTTTTCCGCACCGGCACAAAGCCCTTATGCTGAGCGTAAGCCACCGGCACTCCGAAAATAAAGCCTCTGGACTCCGGTCCCACCACCACGTCATAATCCAGGCCATCCAGCATACGGATCAGGCCGTCCACCGCCAGCTGAAGTCCGTCCGGATCCTGCAGGATGGTGGTAATGTCACGGAAAATAATTCCCGGCTCCGGAAAATCCGGAATACTTCTCACATAATCCTCTACTTTCTTCATCGTCACTCCTCCTTCCGGCCGCCTACATTCCGGCCGCCTGCTTCATACAGTCTTCCACGCCGTTTACAAATACGGCGATATTGATACTTACTCCGGCCACTGCGTCCGTATAACCCTCGTCATCCGCCAGACCGTACACTCCCTGGTTGGCAGTTACATATTCTGCCAGCGCCTCTGCCTGTTCTGCCCACGGCAGACCGCTCTCCGACATCACATAAGCCCCTTCCATGGAAAGGCGGCTTTTCTGATCTCCGGCCTCGTTCACCGCATCCCAGCCGCAGGATATGACCGCGCCGTTCTCCACCGTCAGGCTGATCACATTCTTAAAGCCGTTGCTGTCATATTCTTCATCCTCATAAGAATATTCTCCGTCTGCCAGAACCACTCCTTCCAGAACATTTTCCTGGCCTACGGCCTTTTCCGGCTCCTCGCCTCTGGCCAGTGCCAGCGCCTCGTTCACCGCCCTCTTCAGGGCGGCGCTGCTCTGGGTGGCTCCGCTGACAGCATCCACCTCCGCCGACTGGCTGCGGAGCATGAGAAGAGGAAGATCGTTCAGCGCCTTTCCTCCCACTCCCGGTGTTTCCTTCTCGCCGGATACCCGGATGGACAGAATCTCTCTGTCCGTAACCTCCACCTGAACGGATACAGGACCGGCATAGCCCCTGGACTCCCCGCCGTAAACTCCGGGAGTGTAGATCGGCGTGTCGCTGACAGGACGTCCGATTCTGCTCAGTTCTCCGTATATTCCGCCGGAGCCGGTGATCAGCACTGCGGCCGCAGCCGCCATAACCCCTGCTCCGATCCAATTTTTTGCAATCTCATTCATACCTTTTCTGCTCATATTGCCTCCTTGGCCGGATTCATTTCGTCCGGTAATTACCGGCAGTATTTTTACCACAGTTTATATTATCATAACCGCGCACCTCACACAACTCTTTTCTTCCCTCTCCGCTGCAAGAAAAAAAAGCCCATTCCTGACATTTTTCAACGTCTGGGATGGGCTCCCGTATAAGCGTCTCTCACGGCGCCGTTCCGGGAATAGGCCATATATGCCTGAGTGGTGGCCATGTCCGAATGCCCCAGCATAGCCTGCACCGCATGAACGTCCGCTCCGTTTTTCAGCAGATGGGCAGCGAAGGAATGGCGCAGGGTATGGGGGGCAATATCCGCCTGAATCCCCGCTTTCTCGCCGTAATATTTGATAATTTTCCAAAAGCCCTGCCGGCTCATGGGTTTTCCGCTGCAGTTGGTAAACAGCCACTCCGACTCCCTGCCCTTCAGCAGCTGATCCCTGGCCCGATCCATATAAGCCATCAGCGACTGCTTGGCAACCTTTCCGAACGGTACCGTTCTCTCCTTCACCCCGTCTCTGCAGGTAATAAAGCCTACGTTCAGATTGATATCCTCCATCCGCAGATGGATCAGCTCCGATACCCGGATTCCGGTGGCATAAAGGAGCTCCAGCATAGCCTTGTCGCGGATCTCCTTGGGCGCCTCCTTTCCCGGCTGTGCCAGCAGGCAGTTTACCTCCTCCACCGACAGAATGGTGGGCGCCTTTTTCTCCACCCGAGGAGCCTTCAAAAGCTCTGCCGGGTCTTTGTGGATCCGGCCGCAGCTCATTTCATAGTGAAAAAAAGCCTTCATGGAAGCCAGTACCCTGGAAATGGTGGTGGTGGCTTTCCCCGATTTCTCCAGATACAGAATATAGGAATTCAGGCTGGTTTTGGTCACCTTTCCCGCCTCCTCAATTCCCCTTTCCTGCAGGAAAGCGGCCATCTGAAGCAGATCTCTCTGATAAGAAACCTCCGTATTGACAGACGTTCCCTTTACTTCCCGCAGATATACAACGAACTCTTTTATGTCCTCTATCATCTTGTTCCCCCTAAACATCCCCATACCTGAAAATTTCTCCATAATCGGTCAAAAAACAGGTTTGTGCTCACATTATATCCCCATTTTTCCATAAAATCAAACATATTTTTCCCACTTTTCCTGCATTTTCCCACTGATTTACATAAAAAATACAACATATTGATAAAAACAAAAGCTTTCACCAATATGTTGTAACAGAAAAAATGCCGTTTTTCAGCTCCCGGCCAGGATTCCGGCCAGCCAAGGGCCTGCCGCCCCCTCGCAGAGGATGCCCAGAGCCAGCAGGACCGCCGCCAAGCCAAGTCCCCGAAGCCGAAGGGAAACGGGACGTCCGGCCGCCTCTGCCAGAGCTGCCCAAAGGGGAAGGTAAAACAGACTCTGGGGAAGGACAGACGCCAGATAAAGGGGAAGGCCCATCAAACCGTTTTCCCAGGTGAGCACCCCCAAAACTACTGAAATCGAAATTCCCATATAGGCGGCCAGCAGGCAGCACAAAAATCTGGCTGCTTCCGTTCTCCCCACCGCCCACAGCAGGAGAGTCTCTCCCGTTCTCTGAAAGGCCGTCATCCGCAGAAGCCTCCAGGCATCATCCCCTCTTCCCCCTGCCGTCAGCAGAGCGGACAGATTTCCCGCCTGCTCCCTCAGCTGTTCCCCGGCCAGGTTTACCGCCGCCGTTCCCAGAACCGCGCCTAAAGCCAGAGCGGCCAGAAGCCAGTCCCCGTAATGTTCTCTCTTCACGCAAAAAGCCCCGCCTATATCCTTATTTCAGAATATGCGCAGGGCTCTCTCCTTATGTCCGCCTCTCCGAAGCGTATTCTCCTGCCGGTCAGCGGCAGAACTTTCTGGCATAGGCCAGAATTCCCGCAATGGTCTTTCCGTCGGTAATCTTTCCGGAGTATATCAGCTCCTCCAGATCTTTTACCTCCCAGGCCTCCACATTGATCTCCTCGTCTTCATCCAGATGCTGGCGGGAAGGAATCAGGTCTCTGGCCACAAAAATGTCGATCGCCTCATCGCAGAACGCCACGGTGGTATTCACGCTGATCAGGTACTCCATATTTTCCGTACGGAAGCCGGTTTCCTCCTCCAGCTCCCGGTAGGCGCAGTTAATCTTCGGCTCTCCCGGCTCATCCAGCTTCCCCGCCGGCAGCTCCAGGGTATACCGGTTCAGAGCATTCCGGTATTGCCTTACCATCAGAAGCTTTCCCTCCGCCGTCACCGGAACCACAGCCGCCGCTCCGTCATGATGGATAAAATCCCAGTACGCCTTGTGGCCGTTAACCTCCACCACGTCCTCATATATGTTCAGAATATTTCCCTCATACTTCAGGTTTCTTTCCAGACGCTTTACCGGCACTTCCTGCCGCTTTGTTTCCTCTCCCATCTTCCTCACCTCTGCTTGATTTTCTTCCTACTGCTTTACCCAGGCCCCGCTGCTGTCCACATAATACTGCGTGCCAGGAACGAAGGTGCTCTTAAGCATGGCTCCGTCTGCTCCCACATAGTAATACTGGCCGCCGCTTTCCACCCAGGTGTCCGCCATCATATAGCCGTATTCGTTGAACCAGTACCAGTCTTCATTGATCAGCTGCCATCCGGAAACCGTATAGCTGCCGTCAGGATTGCGGAACCACCAGCCGTTGTCATCGCTGATCCATTCTCCCGGAGTGCGGCTTGCCTGGCGGAAGGCCTCTGCCGCCGCAGTATCCACATAAATGGCAGAAGACTCCGCCCATTTCCCTTTGTCCTCCCAGTTAACCCGGCTGACCGGCCGCACCCGCACCTTATAGGACGCCGCCTTTGTCATAAGATAGCCGAAATCCACCTGTGTGCTCTCCACCGTCTGAGTGCCTCCCACCACAGTGGAATTGCGCACCAGGCGCACCTCATATTTGCCTGCTCCCTGCACCGGCTCCCAGGAAGCGATGCCGTCCGTTTTCAGCTCCACCGTCTCCAGGTCGCTCATCCTGCTGGCCATGGACGGAAGATCCATGGTAATCTTCAGCACGGTAGAATCCATACCGGAAGGCTTGGTAGCCGTTACGTAGGTCGCTCCGTCCAGATGAACGTCCGAACTCATCAGAGAAAAGTAATATCCGTCTTCCGCCGTCAGGTATACCTGAATCTGCGGCACATCCTCCTCCGTCCAGTAAAAGCCCGAATTCATAATATCATAGGAATCCACATGGTACTTTTCACTGCTGGTCTCCACCTCGATCTGAGATGTGTCCATATCGTCCCCGATCTCCATCTCCGAAGTGATCTTCAGGCTGACCGAGGTAATCTTCTTCCTGCTTTCCGCAGAAGAAGAAAGCGCCATAGCCGCCGTCAAGGCAGCAGCCAGCAGCAGTCCGCTTATTCTTTTCCATTTCTTCATAGATCGCTCTCCTTACCTATTTTCCTCTTTTAACTCTAACGCCTGTTTCTTCTAAAGTCAATTATCCGGCAGCAATTGACAAAAAAACGTAAGAGTTTAAAAAAAGCCTTACTAGCTTCTGATCTAGCAAGGCTTTTTTCGTTATTTCGCGTAGTCGGTCACTCTTGATTCCCGGATAACATTCACTTTGATCTGGCCCGGATATTCCAGCTCCGCCTCAATTCTCTTGGAAATCTCTCTCGCAAGAAGAACCATATCATCGTCGCTGATCTGCTCCGGCATAACCATGATTCTGACTTCCCGGCCAGCCTGAATCGCAAAGGACTTGTCTACTCCCTTAAAGGAATTGGTGATATCCTCCAGCTGCTTCAGTCTGTTTGTATATGTCTCCAGAGTCTCTCTTCTCGCGCCCGGTCTTGCGGCTGAAATGGTATCGGCCGCCTGTACCAGACAGGCGATCAGACTCTGCGGCTCAACGTCTCCATGATGGGCCTCCACCGCATTTACGATCAGGGCGGATTCTCTGTACTTCTTGCACAGCTCCGCTCCAAGTCGAACATGTGTGCCCTCCATCTCATGGTCGACGGATTTACCAATGTCATGTAACAGGCCGGCACGCTTTGCCAGACGTACATCCACGCCCACCTCTGCTGCCAGAAGCCCGGCCAGCTGGGCCACTTCTACGGAATGCTTGAGAGCATTCTGCCCGTAACTGGTCCTGAATTTCATCTTACCCAAAAGTTTCACCAGCTCCGGATGAATTCCATGAATACCAACCTCCAGGGTAGCGGCTTCGCCCTCTTCCCTCATATTGGCCTCCACTTCCTTCTGAGCTTTCTCTACCATCTCTTCGATTCTCGCCGGATGGATCCGTCCATCCACGATCAAACGCTCCAGCGCAATACGCGCCACTTCTCTTCGAATGGGATCAAATCCCGACAGCACAACGGCTTCCGGAGTATCATCAATGATCAGCTCCACACCCGTCATGGTCTCCAAAGTCCGGATATTCCGCCCCTCTCGGCCGATAATGCGGCCCTTCATCTCATCATTGGGAAGCTGCACTACGGAAACCGTAGTCTCCGCCACATGGTCCGCCGCACATCTCTGGATGGCCGTAACCACGTAATCCTTCGCCTTCTTATCTGCTTCCTCTTTCGCTTTTGCTTCCAGTTCCTTGATCATCTTTGCGGTGTCATGCTTGACATCCTCTTCCACGGATTTCAGCAGATATTCTTTCGCCTGCTCGGAGGTAAGGCCGGAAATCTTTTCCAGTTCCTGTATCCCTTTTTCATACAATGCCTCAACTTCAGCAGTCTTTTTTGAGAGGGTCTCCTCTCTGGCGGCCAAACCGGCCTCCTTCTTTTCCATAGCTTCGGACTTCTTGTCCAGGTTTTCTTCTTTGCTCAGTACACGCCGCTCATATCTCTGAAGCTCTGCCCGTCTCTCCTTGGTCTCTTTCTCCAGCTCATTCTTC
>CALWEP010000104.1 GCA_944377325.1 uncultured Lachnospiraceae bacterium | reverse complement strand
TTTTCTATGAGAGTGATTGCCGGAAAAGCCAGAAGGCTTCTTCTGAAAACCATAGATGGCCAGGATACCAGGCCTACCACGGACAGGATCAAGGAAACCCTGTTCAATATACTCCGGAATGATATTCCCGGCTGCCGTTTTCTGGATCTGTTTGCCGGCAGCGGCGGGATCGGCATCGAGGCTTTGAGCCGGGGAGCGGAGTTTGCCGTATTTGTGGAGAACAGTCGGAAAGCGGCGTCCTGCATTCAGGAGAACTTAAAAACCACGAGGCTGGAAGATCAGGCATCGGTGATGGTATGCGATGTGCTGACGGCACTTTCCCGCATGGAGGGAAAACAGGAGCCTTTCGACCTTGTATTCATGGATCCCCCCTATAACCGGGGGCTGGAGCTTCAGGTGCTTTCCTATCTGAGGAATTCCTCCCTGATCGGACCGCACAGCCTGATTATTGTGGAGGCGTCCCTGGAGACCGACCCGGAAGCGGGAGCGGAGCTGGGCTTTGAGCCGGAACGGATCAAAACCTACAAAACCAATCAGCATATATTTTATACAAAAGGAGAAACGAACCGATGACGAGTGCCATATATCCGGGCAGCTTTGACCCGGTCACTCTGGGACATATGGATATTATTGAGCGGACGGCTCAAATCATGGACCGGGTAATTGTGGGAGTTTTGTACAATCAGAAAAAAACTCCGTTGTTTTCTGTGGAAGAACGTGTTAAGATGTTAAAAAGTGTGACTGCCCATCTGCCGAACGTGGAGGTAAAGTCTTTTGACGGACTTACCATTGATTTTGCCAGGGAGAATGGGGCGAAGGCTATTGTGAGAGGACTGCGGGCCATCACGGACTTCGAATATGAACTGCAGCTGTCTCAGACCAACCGGGTAATGGCCCCGGAGATCGACACACTGTTTCTGACCACCAGCCTGAAATATTCCTATCTCAGCTCCAGCATGGTTAAGGAGATTGCCATGTACGGAGGAGATATTTCCGCCTTCCTTCATCCGGATGTGGCGGAGCTGGTACGCGAAAAAATGAAAAGATTCCATTAAGTATAAGAAAGGGTAGGAGAACCAATTATGAGCAGCAGGATAGAGCAGCTGATCGGCGAGATCGACGAATATATTGACGAGTGCAAATTCAAAGCCTTCTCCAATACGGAGATCATTGTAAATAAGGACGAGATTCAGGACCTTCTGGGAGAGCTGCGGCTGAGAATCCCGGATGAGGTAAAGCGGTATCAGAAGATTATCAGCAATCAGGATGCCATTATTTCCGATGCCCAGGCTCAGGCTCAGGCTATTCTGGCCCAGGCGACGGCTCAGACGGATGAGCTGGTGAATGAGCATGAGATCATGCAGCGGGCCTATGCCCAGGCCAATGAGGTGGTAGAGCAGGCTCAGGCGGAGGCTCAGGCCATTATTGACCGCGCGGTGGAGGAGGCGGACGAGGTGCGCAGAGGAGCCATCCGCTATACGGACGATATGTTAAAGAGCCTTCAGATGATTATCACCCATACGATGGAGGGAGCTCAGGGAAGGTTTGACGCATTTATGCAGTCCATGCAGTCCAGTTATGACATTGTTTCTTCCAACCGCAGCGAGCTGGCGGGAAGTATTGTCAGCGGCGGCGAAGCGCCTATGGAGGAAGGACCGGAGGAAGAGACAGAGCAGCAGTGAGAAAAAGGCAGGCCAGTCCTGCGTGAATGAATTTCCAGATTACATAATGCCGGATGGACAGTCCGGCATTTTTTTCTTGACCGAGTACGCTTTTCGTTTGAAAGATTCCGGACAGTCCCCCGAAGGAAGAAAAAAAAGCCAGGGCGGCAGCCAGCTCGGCGCCGCTCAGCGTCTGCTTCAGCCCCTGAATTCCTGTGGTGATCTCGATAAGGCCCAGAAGGCAGGCTCCGGGGACAGCGGGCAGGGGAGAGAGCGCCCGGATATAAGAGGCAAGAATGGAAAACACAAGGACATAGCCGCCGATCCGAACCATGGCATCCAGACAGCCCATAAAATCCCGGTCAAAAGAAAAGCCGGAACAGACCGGAAGTTTTCCCGGATTCGTATTTTTTCCGGAGGCCTTCCGGGAGGGGAAGCCGTAGATGCGCTTGGCCAGGAAGGCTGCGGGAAAAATAGGAAGATATACGGCTGAGAGAAACAGGGGAACGGGGCAGACGGCTTCCATTCCCGCCATGACGTAGCCTAAAAGAAACATGGGGCTGGGGTGATTGCTCACAGCCAGCAGAACCCGAGCTTCCTCCGGGGACAGCCGTCCTCCGGCCAGCAGATCGCCGCAGGTTTTGGCTCCCATGGGATAGCCGCAGACCAGTCCGGCCAGCAGAGTATAGCAGCCTTCCGGAGACAGGCCGAGCAGACGGCTGAGAACAGGCCGGAAGGGGGCGGTGAGAAGGGGGATTCCGCCGGATGCGGTCACGGCGGAGGAGCAGAGCATAAAGGGAAGAAGAGTGGGAAGGAGAACGTTGGCCCACAGAGACAGGCCGCTGCGGGCTCCTTCCAGGGACAGGGCCGGCTTCCACAGAAGGAGAAGAAGGACGGCAACGGAGCAGATGGATTTTTTCATAACAGCCGGAATATAGTTTATTTGTAAATTATATGAGAGGAGAGGCCGCCTATGCTTGTGGTTTTTCTTCTTCTGCTGGCTCTGTTTCAGGCGACGGTGACGGATTACCTCTGCTCCAACCCCACCTGGTACCAGCTGACGGCGGATACCTGGGAAACAGAGGAGTTTCGGTCCATGCTTCTGGGGGAGGCGTTTGCTGCCAAAGAGGAGCTGGACCTGGACTGCCTGACGGTCAGGATGGTTGAGGAGGATTATGACCTGAGAAAAGCGGAACGCTTGGAGGGAGGAAGCCCCATGCTTCAGGCGGTCAAACCGAGGGAGTATGAGCGGCTGCGGGGAGCTTATGAAATGATCTTCGGCGACCTTGCGTATTTTCCCATACCGGCCAATGAGGCGGACGGGGTGCCGGACGTGGCGTATGAGGACAGCTGGGGAGACGGCCGCACTTACGGAGGAGAAAGGCGCCACGAAGGCTGCGACATTATGGGAGATCAGATGCCCAGAGGCTTTTACCCGGTGGTGAGCATGAGCGGAGGCACGGTGGAGAAGGTGGGCTGGCTGGAGCAGGGGGGCTGGAGAATCGGCATCCGGTCCCGGTCGGGAGCCTATCTCTATTACGCCCATCTCTACCGGTACAGCCGGGAGTGGAAAGAAGGAGACCCGGTGCGTCCGGGAGAGCTTCTGGGCTTTATGGGAGACAGCGGATACGGAAAAGAAGAGGGGACCACGGGAAATTTCCCCGTTCACCTTCATGTGGGGATTTACCTGACCACGGAGAATTATTCGGAGATGAGCGTAAATCCTTACTGGATTCTTCGCTGGCTGGAAAACCGCAGGCTTCGGATGGAATTTCAATAAAAGATGTGCTAGAATAGATAAAAATGGGTAAATTTGCTTACAAGGAGATCGATATGATTAAGGACAGACTGCCGCAGGCGTATCTGGAAGAAATGAGAGACCTGCTGGGAGAGGAACTGGATGCATATCTGGAGAGTTTTGACAGTGCCGGAAACGCGGGGATCCGGCTGAACTCCGGAAAGCTGACGGGAGAGCGCTGGGAGGAGCTGGCGCCTTTTCCCACAGAGCCGGTGCCCTGGGCAAAGAACGGACGGTACTGCTCTCCGGAAGCGCAGCCGGCGAAAGACCCTTATTATTATGCGGGACTTTACTATATTCAGGAACCCAGTGCCATGGCTCCGGCAGCTCTGCTTCCGGTGGAGCCGGGAGACCGGGTGCTGGATCTGTGCGCGGCGCCCGGCGGGAAAAGCACGGAGCTGGGAGCAGGGCTGCGGGGAAAAGGGATGCTGTTTTCCAATGATATCAGCAGCTCCCGTGCGAAGGGGCTTCTGAAGAACCTGGAGCTGTTCGGAATCCCCGGGATTTGCGTGTGCAGCGAGAAGCCGGAGCGCCTGGCAGAACTGCTTCCCGGATTCTTTCACAAGGTTTTGGTGGACGCTCCCTGCTCCGGCGAGGGAATGTTCCGGAAGGATGAAAGCATGGTCAAGGACTGGCTCAGACGGGGGCCTTCCTATTACGGACCGATCCAGCGGGAGATTGTGCGGGCCGCTGCCGATCTGCTGGCTCCGGGGGGAATTATGGTGTATTCCACCTGTACCTTTTCGGCCTATGAGGATGAAGAAGTCATTCTGGAACTTTTGAGAGAACGGCCGGATCTGGAGCCCGATCCCATAGAACCCTTTCCCGGAGCAGTAAAGGGAAGAGGACTGGAGGGCAGCCTCAGGCTGTTCCCCCACCGTCTCCGGGGAGAAGGGCATTTTGTGGCCAGACTGAGAAAAAAGGGCGGAAGGGAGGAGGCCTGCCGTTGGGAAAAAGGCAGGCGGAAAAACCGCCTTCCTGTCCTGGAGCCGGACTCCGAGAGGCTCCTGTCTGAGCTGCTGGACGGAGCGGCGGCCTCTGTCTCCCGGCTGTCCGGTGAGGCGGAGAAAGGAGAGGGGTGGAAGGACCGCCTTGCTGAGAAGGGAGGGGCGCTGTACCTGCTTCCGGAAGGGTTTCCGGAGGGACTGAGCCTTCGCTTTCTAAGGACGGGACTTTTACTGGGAGAAGTGAAAAAAGGACGGCTGGAGCCTTCGCAGCCTCTGGCCATGGTTCTTTCTCCCGAAAGCCTGAGGGAAACGGGCAGCTCCCTGAACGTTCTTTCCCTGAAACGGGAGGACGGCCGGGTGATCCGCTATCTGAAGGGGGAGACCATTGCGCTGGAGGAAGAGGAGGGGGACATCAGAGGCTGGGTCCTGATCTGCGTGGATGATTTTCCGCTGGGGTGGGGAAAGGGAAACGGACGGACGGTAAAAAACAAATACTACCCGGGATGGAGATGGCTGTAGACGGGATGGAAGGAGACAGATATGGGAGATAAGACCATGCGCCTGGACCGGTTTCTCACGGAGATGACGGCGCTTACAAGGACGCAGGCCAAGGAGGCGGCCAAAAAGGGCCGGGTGACCGTGAACGGAGAGACGGCCGGGAAGACGGATATAAAAATTGATCCGGAAAAAGACAGGGTTTTTCTGGACGGAAAGGAAATTTCGTACCGGGCTGTGGAGTATTATATGCTCAACAAGCCGGCAGGCGTGGTTTCCGCTACGGAGGACGGGCGCTACCCTACGGTGGTGGGGCTGATCGGCGACAGAAAGAGAAAGGATCTTTTTCCTGTGGGCCGGCTGGACCTGGATACGGAGGGGCTGCTGCTGATCACCAATGACGGGGACCTGGCCCATCGCCTGCTTTCTCCGAAAAAGCATGTGGACAAGGTCTATGAAGTCCGCTATGAGGGGAAACTTCCTGAGAAAGCCGGAGAAGAGCTGGAAGGAGGAATTTTCCTTGAAGACGGGACCAAATGTCTGCCTGCTAAGCTGCGGACGGTGACCGAAGGGGAGAACGGGGGAGAGGCGCTTCTGACCCTGAGAGAGGGAAAATTCCATCAGGTAAAGAGAATGATGGAGGCGCTGGGCTGCCGTGTTGTTTACCTGAAGAGACTTTCCATGGGAAGCCTGAAGCTGGACGAAAGCCTGTCTCCCGGAGAATACCGTCCCCTGACCAAGGAGGAACTGGAGGAACTGACATCATGACATTAGAACAGCTGAAAGAGAAAAAGGCCTTTCTGTTTGATCTGGACGGAACGCTGGTGGATTCCATGTGGATGTGGAAGTCCATCGATATCGAATATCTGGGACGGTTTGGATATTCCTGTCCGGAGGATCTGCAGAGAAAGGTAGAGGGCATGAGCTTTACGGAGACGGCGGTCTATTTTAAGGAGCGCTTCCGGCTGGACCGGTCCGTGGAGGACATTAAAAGGGACTGGGTGGAAATGTCCCTGGAAAAGTACAGGAAGGAAGTGCCTTTAAAAGAGGGAGCCGGAAGGCTGCTTTCCTGGGCCAGGGCTCAGGGGATTCTGATGGGAATCGCTACCAGCAACGGCCGGGATATGGTGGATGCGGTGCTGGATTCGCTGAACATCAGCGGGTATTTCCGGCAGGTGACCACAGCCTGCGAGGTGGCGGCCGGAAAACCTGCCCCTGACATTTATTTAAAGGTAGCAAAAGATCTGGGGGTACGTCCGGAGGACTGTGCCGTATTTGAGGATGTACCTGCCGGGATTTTGGCGGGAAAATCGGCAGGTATGACGGTGGTGGCGGTGGACGATGCGTTTTCCGCCCATCTTGCTGAAGAAAAGGAGCGTCTGGCAGACTGCCGCATACACAGCTTTCTGGATTTGTTCGGAGATGAAAACTGTTTGGAGAATAAAGGAGAACCTTCATGATACATGATTATCTGCCTATCTGCAGGGAAGATATGGAAAAAAGAGGATGGGATCAGTGCGATTTCGTCTATGTAAGCGGAGATGCCTATGTGGATCACCCGTCCTTCGGGGCGGCTATTATCACCAGACTTCTGGAATCCAGAGGGTATAAAGTGGGCGTGATCGCCCAGCCGGACTGGAAAAAAGATGACAGCATTGCCGTTCTGGGACGTCCCCGCCTGGGATTTCTGGTGTCCGGAGGAAATATGGATTCCATGGTAAATCATTATTCCGTTTCCAAAAAGCGCAGGAGTCAGGATGCGTACACTCCGGGAGGAGTGATGGGAAAGAGGCCGGACTATGCCACGGTGGTTTACGGAAATCTGATCAGGCGCACCTATCCCGACGTTCCCATTATCATCGGAGGGATAGAGGCCAGCTTAAGACGGCTGGGACATTATGACTACTGGTCGGATAAGGTAAAGCGGTCCATTCTTCTGGATGCTCAGGCGGACCTGATTTCCTACGGGATGGGAGAGCATTCCATTGTGGAGATCGCCGACGCCCTCAATGCGGGCATTGCAGTAAAAGACATTACGTTTATCGACGGCACCGTATTCCGGACAAAGGATTTGGAATCGGTTTACGACTATAAGCTTCTGCCGTCTTTTGAGGAAATAAAGACGGATAAGAAAAAATATGCGGAGAGCTTTTACATCCAGTACTCCAATACCGATCCCTTTACGGGAAAGCGGCTGGCGGAGCCTTACGGAGAAAGGGGATACGTGGTTCAGAATCCTCCGTCCAAGCCTCTGACCACAGAGGAGATGGACGAGGTATACGCCCTCCCCTATATGAGAAATTATCACCCTTCCTATGAGGAAGCAGGCGGGATTCCGGCTATCCGGGAAGTGAAGTTCAGCCTGATCAGCAACCGGGGCTGCTTCGGTTCCTGCAGCTTCTGCGCCCTCACCTTTCATCAGGGGCGGATTATTCAGGTCCGCAGCCATGAGTCTCTGGTGGAGGAAGCAAAGCAGCTGACGGAGGAGCCGGACTTTAAAGGATATATCCACGATGTGGGAGGTCCTACAGCAAATTTCCGTTTTCCTGCCTGTGAAAAACAGCTGACCAAGGGGGCCTGCCCCCATAAACAGTGTCTCTACCCCAGACCCTGCAGAAACCTGAACGCAGATCATACGGATTATCTGCTGCTTTTAAAGAAACTGAGGGAGCTGCCGAAGGTAAAGAAGGTATTCATCCGGTCGGGAATCCGGTTTGATTATCTTCTGGCTGACCCGAGCCGCCGGTTTCTGAAGGAACTCTGCCAGTACCACGTCAGCGGACAGCTGAAGGTGGCGCCGGAGCATGTGGCGGATGAGGTGCTGTCGAAAATGGGAAAGCCGGAAAACCGCGTGTATCGGCAGTTTGTGGATGAATACAACCGGATGAATCAGCGGCTGGGCCTGAAACAGTATCTGGTTCCTTACCTGATGTCTTCCCATCCCGGTTCCTCCCTGAAGGAGGCCGTTGAACTGGCGGAATATCTGAGAGATCTGGGCTATATGCCGGAGCAGGTGCAGGACTTTTATCCCACCCCCTCCACCATTTCCACCTGTATGTATTATACCGGCTTGGATCCCCGCACCATGGAGCCGGTGTACGTTCCCACCAACCCTCATGAAAAGGCCATGCAGAGGGCTTTGATCCAGTACCGAAATCCGAAGAATTACGAGCTGGTTGCCGAGGCGCTCCGCCGTGCGGGCAGGACGGATCTGATCGGATTTGACAGGAAATGCCTGATCCGGCCCAGGCCTCTCCCGGGAGACAGGGGCAAAGCTTCCGGGGCGGAAAACAGAAGAACCGGCCGTCCGGGGACGGGCCGCGGGGAGACGGGAAAAGGCTTTGGAGGGAAGAAAAAGACGATTCGCAATATTCATAAGAAAGTCAAAAAATAGCCGGCAGGTTCGCCGCGAGATATGGGGAAAGGAGAGCTTTATGAAGATTGCCGTGGTAACCGGCGCGTCATCCGGTATGGGACGAGAAATGGTCCTGCAGATCGGAGACCGGTACGGAAAGATAGAGGAGATTTGGGTAATTGCCAGACGGGAGCAGCGTCTTAGGGAACTTCAGGGGAGAATCCCTGTGCCTGTCCGCATTCTTCCGCTGGATCTGACGAAACAGGAAGATCTGGAGGTGCTCAAGAGCAGGCTGGAGGAGATTCGGCCGGAGGTAAAAATTCTGGTGAACGCATCCGGCTACGGAAAGATCGGACCGGTGGGGACGGTGAGTTTGGAGGAGGAGACAGGAATGGTCGCTCTGAACTGTCAGGCTTTATGCGCCGTGACTCATCTGGTTCTTCCCTATATGGAGAGAAACGGACGGATCATTCAGTTCGCATCGGCAGCTGCATTTCTTCCTCAGCCGGGCTTTGCCGTGTATGCGGCCACGAAGGCCTTTGTGCTCAGCTACAGCCGGGCGCTGAATGAGGAACTGAGAAACCGGGAAATCTGTGTTACCGCCGTCTGCCCGGGGCCGGTGAAGACGGAATTCTTCGATATTGCGGAAATGACGGGAAAGATTCCTTTCTATAAAAGGCTTGCCATGGCGGATGCGAAAAAGGTGGCTGCGGCAGCCATGCGGGACAGCGCTATGGGAAAGACGGTTTCTGTGTACGGACCGGTGATGAAAGCGTTTTTCCTGCTGTCGAAAGTCATTCCCCACAGCCTTCTGCTGACAGCTATGGGACATCTGTAAGGAGGCGGACAGGAAATACAGACGGGAAAAGGGAGATTACGGATATCGAACTTACCACCGCAGAATTCAGATGGGAGAGGTGCTGTTCGGCTTGGCCATGATTCTGATTCAGCTGGGAGTCAGACAGCTGACCGCCAGCCAGGCTACCAAGAACATCCTTACGGTCATGGCCATCCTTTCGGTCCTGCCTACGGCTAACGTGGCATCCCCTCTGCTGGCTGCGTGGAAATATAAAACGCCCTCGGAAAGCTTTTTCCGGCGGGTATCTGCTTACGGGGAGAAGTGCCCTCTCCTTTATGACCTGATCCTTACTTCCAAAGAGGCTGTAATGCCGGTGGATGCGGCGGCGGTTCATCCCACCGGAGTTTACCTTTACTGTACTTCCCGGAAGGTGGATAAGAAAAAAGCAGAGAAATTTTTTAATGAGATTTTCTCCGCTCACCGACTGGACCCCCATGTGCACATGATCCAGGAGGAAAAAGCGTTTTTTCAGCGGCTGGACAGTTTAAAGCCCATAGGGGAATATGAGGATGACGGAAGCGTAGATTATACGCTGGAGCTTTTAAAACAGCTCTCCATGTAAAGAAAAGGGAAGGGAGGAACAGAATGAAGGTACTGACGGTAAGCAGAAACGAAGCGGGGCAGCGAATGGACAAGCTGCTGACAAAATATTTAAACCTGGCGGGAAAAGGCTTTATCTACAAAAT